>CBFHCJ010000031.1:0-22329 GCA_965654005.1 uncultured Streptomyces sp.
ACGTCACCAACTCACGCAACGGGTGACGACCCAGAACCTCCTCCACCTCAGGAGTCAACGCGGCGGCCAGACGGGCGACCGGCGGGCGGGACTCGTCGCGCAGGGCATGGACGGCCGCCCGTATCGCCTCCCGTCGCGGTCCGTCCGGCACTCCGGCGGCGGCGCGCTCGTACAGGTCGGCGCCCTGCTCCAGAACCAGTGAGACGTCGATGCGCGAGGGAACCTTGATGCGTGCGTGCCGCCGCCAGGTGGTGATCGGATCGCTCCAAGTCTCCACCAAGTACGTCCAGTCACCGACCGACGAGGGTGTCACCTCGGCGCCCCAGCGGTCGGTGCCGGGCTCCAGCTCGCGCATCGGTGTCCACGGACCGGGGCGACCCTCGGAGTCCAGCAGGACGACGTTGGCGCCGATCGCGTCGTGCCCCTCGCCGAAGACCGTAGCGGTGACCTGGAACGTCTCTCCCTCCACCGCCTTCGCCGGACGCCGGCCACGGTCGACGGCGGGACGGACGTCCACGATCGGAATGCGTCCGATCGCGGGTCTCGCGCTCCCGGTGACGGGGCGCGTCCCGCCACGGTGCACGGCCTGCGGTTCCATGGACTTCGCCTCCTCCGCCGTTCTCGAGCCTCGGTGGACGCCGGCTTTCCTTCTTCGGTTCCGAGCCCCCTGCGGCATCCCCCCACGCGGTCGCCTACGGGGTCGGACAGGGTCTGCGCCCGGCCCGTTCGCGGGGTCCGTCGGCGTTCAGATAGAGCTCGGCGGCGTCGACGGCCTCGCGCGCGCAGCGCTCGCCCATCAGCACGCACAGTGTGTAGCCGGTGTTCTCGAAGTTGCCGCGTACCGCGCGGTTGTCGGGGGACGCGAGCATGAGGCGTTCCCACGCCCGGTACCGCTCGAGATGTCTGGCGACCTCGGCTCTGGCGGGCAGCAGCATGGCGCCGGTCACCTCCCACTCTCTGCGCTGGAGCACGGTTCCGGACGGTTCGCGGGAGTCGCGGTCCGGACGGTCGCGAAGGCCGTGCACGAGTGGCGTTGATCCGTTACGGCGATCGAGACCTTCACCCATGGTGCACGGGGCGCCACCCAGCGTCCTGTTCGGATTTCAACCAGAGTGACTCGCGGGGTTCGTGTTGCACGAATGGAGTAGCGCTCTCACCCTGGAACTGACTCAGGAGCGATGACCGCTCACGCTTCGTGATCGGAACTCGGCCCGCAGGGGCGAGCAGGAGCGAGAGTTCGCCGGTGAGGAGCCAACGACGATGAAGACCGCAGCACCTTGCTACTACCACCTCGACGTGGAGGTCAGCCCGGAGCGCATCGGGCAGGTCCGGAGGATTCTGGCCGCCCACCTCCGGTACTGGAATCTCGAGATGCTCGTCGAGCCCGTCTGCCAGTGCGCCGACGCGCTGCTGCGCACGATCGACCAACACGCGGCGGACAAGCACACCACCATCGAGATGTGGTGGAACGGACAGCACCTCATCACCGCGGTGCAGGACAGCGAGCGGGACATCCGGCCGCACTACGCGCCCCGCGGCTGTCTGGCGCAGATCGCGGCCCTCAGCAACGGCTGGGGCTGCTGCGCCACCGACAACGGCGGCAAAATCATCTGGTTCTCGCAGCGCGCCAAATCCGGCGACCACGCCCCGCTCGTGCCGGTGGCGCCCGCGCCGAGCCTGCGCGAGACCCGTCCCCTCCCGCGCGCCCTGCCACTCACAGCGGACGCCACGGTGCGGGAGCGGGAGAACACCCAAACCAAGCAGCCGGAGCCGGCCATGGCCCGCGTCTAGGCCGGCCTGGCACATTTCCGCCCCGCCCTGAAGGGCGGGCCGCGCGGCATCTGGTGCGCGGCCCGCAAGGCGCCGGAGCGCCCTCGAGGGGCCCCGCTCGAGCGAAGCCGAGAAAAGGGCCCCGCCTCAAGGCGGGGCGCTGCGTCGGGGGTCGATCCGCCGACCGGGTGACCCGTCCGAGGGTGCGCGGGCCAAGAGGCATGGACAGCCCGCCCCCGTATGATCGAGACTCGGCGAATGGCGAAGTACTTCGACGTTCACCCCGACAATCCCCAGCCACGCACGATCCGCCAGGTCGCCGACAGCATCCGCGACGGAGCACTCGTGGTCTATCCGACGGACTCCTGCTTCGCGCTGGGGTGCCGTCTGGGCAGCCGCGACGGCATCGACCGCATCCGGGCGATCCGCCATCTCGACGACCGCCACCACTTCACGCTCGTGTGCCGGGACTTCGCCCAGCTGGGCCAGTTCGTGTACGTCGACAAGGACGTGTTCCGCGCGATCAAGGCGTCGACGCCGGGCAGCTACACGTTCATCCTCCCGGCGACCCGCGAGGTGCCGCGCAAGCTGCTCCACCCGAAGAAGAAGACGGTGGGCGTCCGCATCCCCCATCACGTGGTGGCGCAGGCGCTGCTGGAGGAACTCGGCGAGCCGATCCTGTCCAGCACACTGCTGCTGCCGGGCGAGGAGGAGCCGATGACGCAGGGCTGGGAGATCAAGGAGAGGCTCGACCACACCGTGGACGCGGTGGTCGACTCGGGCGACTGCGGCACCGAGCCGACGACGGTCATCGACTTCTCCGGCGGCGAGGCCGAGATCGTACGCAAGGGCGCGGGCGACACATCACGGTTCGAGTGACGTCACGGCCGCCGTCGTACCGGAAGACCGCTCACCCAACCCGGGGACAACCGGTAAGCGGCGTTAGCTCCCCGTTCATTGCGGGAAATGCTGTTCGGGTGGTTTCGCGGGGCCACAAGGAGCCGCGCGGGTCTGCCGCCCGCAGCACACCCCACCCACGTCACAGGGAGACCGGCATGGCACACGGTGGCGACATCATCGCCGAACTCACCACCGATCACCGGGAGGTGGAGGAACTGTTCCAGCGGATCGAGTCGCTTCCCAGCGGCCACGAGGACCGCCGCAAGCTCGTCGACGAGATGACGATCGAACTCGTACGGCACTCCGTCGCCGAGGAGCAGTACCTCTACCCCGCCGTGCGGGAGCGCGTCGAAGGAGGCGACGCGCTGGCCGACAAGGAACTCGCCGACCACGCGCGGGTGGAGCAGGCCCTCAAGCGACTGGAGGGCTGCGATGTCGACAACCCGGAGTTCGACCGCCTGCTCATGACGGTGATGGACGAGGTGACCTCGCACGTCGAGGACGAGGAGAACAACCTCTTCCCCAAGCTGCGGATGGCCTGTACCACGGAGATGCTCGACACCCTCGGCGACAGGATCCGCACCGCCAAGAAGTTGGCACCGACACGCCCCCACCCGGCCGCGCCCGACCGGCCACCGCTCAACAAGCTCCTCGCGCCGGGTGCGGGTCTCGTCGACCGGGTCCGCGACTTCGTCACCGGCCGCGGTCGCAGTTCCTGACGCCCGGGCGCTTCGGGCCGTCCTCGGGCCGTCGCTCAGTCGACCACGGCCAGCACCTGCGGTGCCGCCTCCTTGAGCCTGGTGCTCACCCATCCGATCTGTGTGGCGGTCTCCTGCTGCATGCCGGTGACCGCCGCCAGCAGCTCCTGGTCACGGATGGCCTGGGCCGCCTGGCCGAGCATGACCCAGTGCACGTCGACGGCGTGGACCAGCAGGTACAGGTGCCGCAGGTCGCGCAGGAGCAGCAGACCCGCACCGGGGTGGCGGCCCATCACCTCGGAGGCGCGATGACGCAGGGCGCCGGCGACGGACGACACGGCGCTCGCGCGCCGGAGTTCGGACAGGTCCCTGCCGAAACGCTCGGCCAGGTGCTGGATCCTCGTGGCGTGCCGGTCGCACTGCTCGGCCAGGATCCGGCACATGGAGGACGTGCCGTGGTCGGCGGCCTGGCGGTCCGCGACCTTGCGGAACTCGGCCGCCAGATCCGTTTCCGCCTGGTGCAGCTCGCCGATGAGCAATCCGAGCTTGTTCACCGCGGCTCCTCGTTCTGCCCGGCCACGTCGTTGTTCTGCACGTCCACGTCGTTCTGCACGTCCGCGTTCCCTTGGGTGGCGCTGAGGCCGATGTCGGTGATGACGACCGGCCGCCCGGCCGCCGAGGCGTCGGCGACCTTACGCACCGCGACCGGGGTGACCTTGTAGACCGGCTGTTTGGATACCGGATCCCATTCCGTGCGGGTGAGTTCGTTCGCGGCGCGGCTGTGCTTGTACGGGTCGGTCTGGTCGAAGTAGCCGTAGTGGAAGGGTGCGAAGACGACGCCACGACGTGCCCCGACGAGCACGGCCGGCGCTTCGATCTGCCCGCCGTGCCGCGAGCGCACCCGTACCAGGTCGCCGTCGGCGATGCCGAGGGCCTCGGCGTCCTCGGGGTGGAGTTCGACCCAGACGTCGGGGGCGGCCCGGTTGAGCTGCGGGGCACGGGCGGTCTTGGTGCGGGTGTGCCAGTGGTGGACCCTCCGCCCGGTGGTCAGCCGGAGCGGGAAGTCGTCGTCGACGGTGTCGTGCGGCGGCAGGTAGGGGGCCGCCTTGAGGACGGCCCGGCCGCCGGGATCGTGGGCCCGGTATGCGTCGGGCTGCCGCTGGGCTCCGGTGACCAGGTCGTGGCCGTAGTCCTCACACCGCTCGGCATCGGTGGGGAAGACGTGGTCGGTGTAGAGCCGCTCGGTGCCCTCGGGCGCCCGGTCGGTGCACGGCCACTGGACGGCGCCGGCCGCCCGCAGCCGCTCGTAGGTGAGAACGCTCTGGTCGCAGGGCCGACCTCGGGTGAGCGCGATGAAGTCGGCCCAGGCGTCCTGCGGGCCGCGCCAGCGCAGCAGCGGCTGCCCGTCCCGGTCGGTCAGCCGCATCCGGCGGGCGTAGTCGAGGAACGTGTCGAAGTCGGACCTGGCCTGCCCCGGTGGCTCGACGGCCTTCTCGGACAGGTGCACGGTACGGTCGGCGTTGGTGTAGCAGCCGGTCTTCTCGCCCCACAGGGCAGCGGGCAGTACGACGTCCGCGAGCTGCGCCGTCTCGGTGAGGAAGGCGTCGGAGACCACCAGGAGCAGTCGGTCCTGGCCCAGGATCGAGCGGATACGGCGCAGCTCGGGCAGGGAGACGGCAGGGTTGGTGCCGGTCACCCAGAGGAACCGGATCGAACCGTCCTCGCAGTGCCGGAAGATCTCCATGGCGTGGGTCGGGGGTGCCCAGTGCGGGATCGTCAAGGGGTCCACGTTCCACGCCCGGGCGATCTCACCGACGTGCTCGTCGTTCTGCCAGTTGCGGAAGCCCGGCAGTGTGCCGTCGGCACCGGTCTCCCGGGTGTTCTGAGCCGTGGGCTGGCCGTTCATCTGGAACACCGTGCGACCCTGGCGGCCGATCATGCCGCGCAGCAGGTTGACGTTGTTGACCTGGACGGCCGCCGCGGTGGCCTGGTGGGACTGGTAGACGCCCTGCAGCACGGTGGAGACCAGCCGCTCTGCGGTGCCGAGAATCCGGGCGGCCAGCCGGATCCGGTCGGCGGGGACACCGCAGATGTCCGCGGCGCGTTCCGGTGGGTACTCCTCGACCAGGGCCGCGAGGTCCTCGTAGCCGACGGTGTGGGCTCGCACCCACGGCTCGTCGACCCAGCCGTGATGGATCATCTCGTGCAGCAGTGCGTTGAGCAGGGCGACGTTGGTGCCCGGCCGGACGGACAGATGGACGTCCGCCTCCTGGGCCGTCGGAGTCAGCCGCGGGTCGGCCACGATCAGCCGGGGACGTTTGGGACCGTGCAGGCGGTCCAGCATGCGCGCCCACAGCACCGTCTGGGTCTCGGCGACGTTGTGGCCGACGAGGAAGAGCGTGTCGCACAGGTCTACGTCGGTGTACGAGCCGGGGTCGCCGTCGCTGCCGAAGGTCTCGATCAGCGCCCACTCGGCGGTGGCCGTGCACAGCCGGGTGTTGCCGTCCAGATGCGGGGTGCCGATGCCACCGCGGGCGATCAGCGTCAGGGCGTAGTACTCCTCGGCGAAGAGCTGACCGCTGGTGTAGAAGGCCATGGCGAGCGGTCCGTGGTCGCCGATCACCTGCCGGGAGGGGGCGACCACGGCGTCCCTGGCCGTGTCCAGGTCTGTCTCGCGCAGCTCGCCGTCGATGCGGATCAGGGGTGCGGTCAGGCGGTCCGGGGAACCGTTCGCCTGCCACCCGTACAGGCCCTTGGGGCCGAGGCGTCCGTGGTTGACCCGATCGGCCGGGCGGCCCCGGACGCCGACGATCCGGTCGTCGGCGACGGCGATGTCCAGGCCGCAGCCGTTGGAGCACAGCACGCACGCTGACGGCACCCAGCGCTCGACGCGCTCCTCGTCGACGGTCAGATACTGGTCGACCCGTTGCGGCCAGGCTTCTCCTGGGGCGAACGGAGTGCGCTCGCCCCACACATCGGTGATGCGGTCCCTGGCGGTCATCGCGTGCCGAGTACCCGGCACGCGTACCGCCAACCGGGCGTCAGCCGTTGACGGGGTCTCCGACCGGGCCGTCGTCATCTACGGCGTTCACGGGCTCGCCGTTCAGCCGCCGCACGAGGGAGTCGCGATGCAGCGCGGCGAGCGCCGACAGGAGGTCGGGGTGGCGCAGGAGCGGTGCCGCCCGACGGTCCCGCTCGCCGGGATCGGTGAGCCTGCGGAAGTCGAACGCCAGCCCGGCCGTGTGGTCGCAGCCATTGAGCGCGGCGACCGCCTCTCGGGCGAGGGAGGGCGTGGTCAGCAGACAGGCGGCCCAGCTCGCGACCACCTCGTCCACCCAGGTCCGCCAGTCGGCATCGGCAGGGTCGTCGTCGGCGGCCGCCTCGCAACCGGCGATCCAGTCCAGGCGGGCGGATCCGCCGGGCCCGACGAACACGACGAGCGCGGCGTCGGCCTCGGTGGGATAGCGCAGCCAGGCGGCGACCATGACGGCCTGGGACGCCTGCGCCTCGGCGAGGGCCGCGTCCAGGGCTCCGCCGGTGCCTGGGTAGGAGCGCAGCAGCCACTGGGTCGTGGCGGCTATGACAGGGGACAGATCGGCTGACATCGGCGTCACTTTAGCCGCCGACCCGAAAAGGAGAAATGGCCCAGATCACACCTAATGACGCACCTGGCGCGTAAAGATGCACCGGGCGCGCCTGGATCTGGCCGCAGGGATGACATGCGGGCCACAGGGCGGTTGCGGGAAGCAGAGAGGTTCGGCTGACCTCCTCCGGCCTGGACCAGTCCGGCGTGGAGGTGCAGGCTGATAAAAAAGGGACGTAAAAAGATACAAAAGGGACACTAGCCATCCGGTTCGCACCCCGCCGCACGGAAGTGGTCACGATGGAATCCAAGCAGTGGACCGTGGAGATCTACATCACCGAGGACGGCGACGACACCCGTGCGCGCGCCGTGCTGACGACCGGCGACACCTCGGCCGTCACCGGCAGGGGCGTGGCCCGACGCAATCCGGTCGACCGGCCGATCCCCGAGATCGGCGACGAACTGGCCGCCAGCCGCGCGCTGGAGGACCTGGCCATCCGGCTGCACGACGTCGCCTCCGACGACATCGTGCAGTTGGCGGGGCCCGCCGCACCGTGACCGCACCGCTCAGCGTTTGGGGGATTCAGCGCGCAACACGGTGAGCCGCCGCCGGTACTCGTCCTCGTCGATCTCGCCGCGGGCGAACCGCTCGGCGAGGACTTGCTCAGGCGTGCTCCAGCCGCCCGGCGTGCCCCAACCGCCCGGCGTCTGCGATTCCCTTCGCACACGGTTCAGGGAGCGGAAGAGGAGGACGACCACGGCGATGAGCACGGCCCAGAAGAGGATGATGCTCAACGACATGGCGAACCAGCCCCAGCCGGTCATGCCACCGTGGTTCCAGTACATCGCGGATCACTTCCTCGTCATCTGATCGCTGAGTCGCCCGGCTACCGGCTACCTCGGGCCTCGGGCCTCGGGCCTCGGCATGACGGTCACCCCGCCTCTCATCCGGTGTCCGCACGGCCCACGGTCGGCTCACCCGGCCCGGTCACTGGTGGGGCACGACGGCCACTGGACAGCTGACGTGATGGAGCACGGCGTGGGTAACGGGGCCGGTGTGCTGGGCGGCGGGCCGATCGGTCAAGTGACGGCCGACGACCAGCAGAGCTGCCGACGATGCGGCCCGGACCAGGGTGTTGGACGCCTTGTCGGCCACCACCGACTCCACGACCTCCACATCGGGGTACTTGTCGTGCCAGGGCTGCAGCATGGCCGACAGAAAGCCCAGCCACTCCTCCGCCCGCTCGGGCTCGCCCACCAGGCCGATGTCGCCGTTGCCCAGGCCGAACCGGGGCGGCGCCTGCCAGGCGTACACCGCTCTCAGTCGGGCGCCGCGGAGCCGGGCGGCCTCGAAGGCGAACTCGACGACCTCGTCGCACGGGTCCCGGACGTCGATACCGAGCACCACGTCCCGGTATGCGGTGCCCGTGGACGCGCTCCCGTCGTCCGCCGGGAGCTGTTCGTCCCCGGCTTGCTCACCGGCTCGCACGAGGACGACGGGGCACGGGGCCTTCGCCACCGCGCCCAGGGCGACCGAGCCCACCAGGAACCCGGTGAAACCGCTCAGCCCGCGCGAGCCCAGCACCAGCAGCTCGGCGCGCTCGGCCGCGTTCACCAGGGCCGCCGTGGCCGGGCCCGCGACCTGCTCGACGGACAGACGTACGCCGGGGCAGGTGCCGCGCAGACGTTCCTCCGCCTGCAGCAGGACGCGCCGTGCCAGATGCCGCTGGGCGGCGTCCGCCGTCTCCCCCCGCTCCTGACGTGGGTGCCAGTTCCAGGCGTGCACCAGACGCAGCGGACGCCCACGGCGTACGGCCTCCCGCGCCGCCCACTCGGCGGCGGACAGGCTCGCGGCGGATCCGTCGATTCCGGTGACGACGGACGGAAGCATGAGGCCCACCTCCAGCGCTCGGGCACCTTCCTCTCTCCAGGGTCGCGCGCCGGCGACGGGAAGGGAGGGCTGTCCGGTCTTCACCGGGGCCGTCCGGCCCCGTCCGAGCGGGCGACCGTTCAGTCCGGGAGCAGCAGGCGGCACGTCTACCGCTCTCGATGCACTCGGGGAGCGCCCCGCGGGTGGTGACGTAGCCGTTGCCGAGCGTGCACAGGGACTCCCGCCGGCGTTCGTCCGCGGGTTCATACTCCTCGTACTGTCAGGTCCAGCCCGTCACACAGGAGTGTCACACCCGCTGTGGCACGATCGCGACCGGGCAGTCCGCGTGGTGCAGCAGCGTGTGGCCCACCCGGCCGAGCTGGAGGCCGGCGTGGCCCTGCCTGCGGCCCGCCCCGATGACGACGAGGTCGGCGGCGGCCGAGCGCCTCAGAAGCACCGTGCGGGCCGATCCCTCGACCGTGGCACGGCGTACCCGGACTCCCGGATGGTCCGCCCCCGCTTCCCGGACCAGGGTGTCGAGCAGGGCGGACGCCTGTTGCTCGGGGAGCCGCGTCGGTTCCCCGGCCGACTCGGCCGACTGATGCGCGGGGCGCCGCCAGGCCCGTACGACGTCGAGGACGCAGGCGCGTGCCTCGGCCTCGCGGAAGGCGAACAGTACCGCCTCACTGCTCGTGGCAGCCTCGCCGGCACCGAGCAGGATCCGTTCATGGACACCGGCCAGTCCGGCCTTGTCGCCTCGGACCACGATCACCGGGCAGTGGGCCCGGGCGGCCACGGCCAGGCCGACCGAGCCGAGGAGCAGCCCCTTCAGCTCGCCGCGGCCCCGGAATCCGGTCACCAGGGCGGAGGCGTTGTGGCCCTCGTGCAGGAGGGCGGACACCGCGTCCTCGGGCAGGACGTCGGCGGAGACTTTCACATCCTGGTTGCGTCGCCGGGCGCGCTCCGTGGCGGAGTCGACGATGTACGCCGCCATCAGTTCCTCGGACGCGCCTTCCGGGCTGTCCACCGGGGTGCCGCCTTCGTAGCGTTCCCACAAGGAGGCGTACACCAGGCGCAGCGGGAGACCGTGCCGGGCGGCCTCGTCCACTGCCCAGTCGACCGCCGTGAGACTCGGAGCCGATCCGTCGACGCCCACCACCAGGGGCAGTTCCATCCTCTCCACCGCCTTCCGCCGGGCTGCGAAGTCGTGCAGCAGTGGGACACACCTCACTGTACGTGGGGCCGGTCTCCGCAGGAGGCCGCTCGGCACTGGCGGTTCCCCCGGTCACGTGATGTGCTGAAGGTGACGGGAAGGGCCTGCAGAAGACGCGGAGAAGCGGCCGGCTGCCGTGCACCGCGCAATCAGGATCCGCGAGAAGCGGATGGGCCCTTCTCGCCTCGCCATCCCGCCTGCCATCCCGCCTCACCATCTCCCCCCGCCTCACCATCCCGGCCACCTTCAGCTTTCCGCGTCGGCTCGATCGCCTCGCCTGAGCCCACCCGGCGGGCCGCGACGCGGGGCCCCCTCGGTTGGGCCGAACGACCCCGTGCCGGGACCGGGCGGCCCGTGGTGCGAAAAGCGGCCGCGCGCCCACGCTGGAGAGAGGAGCCCCGCTGGACCGCGCCGCCTGCCGACCGGCTGCGGCGGCAGGAACGAAAGGACACGCAGCGATGACCTCTGCCACCACCATGACGGCCTCCCTGCCGGCCGACTACCGCGAACGGCTGATGCGGATCGCTCAGGAGGTCTCTTTCGAGGAGGGAACCCGCCTGTTCGAGGAGGGCCGGCGCGCCGACCGGTTCTGGATCGTCCGAACCGGGACCGTGTCCCTGGACCTGCATGTGCCGGGCCGCCGGGCCGCCGTCATCGAGTCGCTGGGGCACGGCGAGCTGGTCGGCTGGTCCTGGCACTTCACACCCCACGTGTGGCAGCTGGGCGCCCAGGCCATGACTCCGGTGCGGGCCTACGAGTTCGACGCGGTGACCGTGCGGGAGATGTGCGCGCAGGACGCCCAGTTCGGGCGCGCGATCGCCGTCTGGGTCGGCCGTGTGCTCGCCCACCGACTGCACGCGGCCCGTACCCGGCTGCTCGATCTGTATGCCCCCTACGGCAGCGGCGGATCATGACCCGACGAGGCACTTCGAGGAGGAGACCGTGCCCGGCACCCCGCACGTCGTGAGCGACGTGATGACGCACACCGTCGTCGCCATCGGCCGTGACGCCCCGTTCAAGGACATCGTCAAGCTCATGGCGGAGTGGAAGGTCAGCGCCCTTCCCGTACTGGAGGGTGAGGGCCGCGTGGTCGGCGTCGTGTCCGAGGCCGACCTGCTGCCCAAGGAGGAGTTCCGCGGCAGCGATCCGTTCCGGGACACGCGCCCGCCCCGGCCGGCCGACCTGGCCAAGGCCGGCGCGCTGACCGCTGGGGAGCTGATGACCGCGCCCGCGATCACCGTCCACGCCGACAGCACCCTCGCCCAGGCCGCCCGCATCATGGCGCAGCGCCAGGTCAAACGGCTCCCCGTGGTCAATGACGAGGGCATGCTCGAAGGCGTGGTAAGCCGCGCGGATCTGCTCAAGGTGTTCCTGCGTGCGGACAACGACATCGCCGACGAGATCCGGCGCGACATCGTCGACGTCCTCTTCCCTGCCCCGGTCGAGCCCATCCACGTGATGGTCACCGAGGGCGTCGTCACTCTCACCGGCAGGATCCGGGACACCGCCCTGATCCCGGTGACCGTCCGCCTGGCGCGTGCCGTCGAGGGCGTCGTCGACGTGGACTGCCACCTTTCGGCGGCAGACACCGGGTGAGCCAGGACGCCGCCGCATCGCGGCCGCGGACGCCGACGCGGCCGACCGCTGGTGTACGACGAGGGCTCGGTCGGCTCGGTCAACCGGTCGTCCGTCGCCACCGAGGGCCGACCCGCTCCCACTCCCGGTCCCATTCCGCCATGCGCCGCCGGTCCAGGAGCCCGCGCGCCAGCCATCCGCAGACCAGCACCCCGCCCGCGGCGCTCAGCCCGACCAGCGCGCCGGCCAGCGCCGCCTGGAGCCCCGCCTGAGCCACGGTGGCGGGCTTGGCGACCAGCATGCCCGCGCGGTCCGTCCACACGGTGAGCGGTGCGCCCGCCTTCAGACCGGGCTGGACCTTCGTCAGACCCGAGTGCTCCGATCCGTCGGCGGCGGTCCAGCGCACGTTCGCCCACACGCTGCCGTCGCTGTATTCGGACACCGCCTGCCGAGTCGTGGCCACGTCCGCGGTCAGCACGGCGCGTACGGCGTGTGAGTGGGCGCGGCGCACGGCGAGTTCGTCGTCCACCGCGCCCGCCGCGGCCCGGCCCGCGAGCACACCGGCCAGGAGGACGAGGAACCAGGTCACGACCACGATCCAGGCCTCAAGACGGTCGCTGCGGCGCCGCAGCGGATTGCGCCGCCACCGCCACAGCCGCACCCTCGTGCCCGTCGTACGACGTGTCGTCGCCATCGGCCGTCACCACCTTCACGTGATGCTTCCGGCCCCCCGGGGTCGTGGAGCGACCTCCGGCAGGTCGGGGTCGAGGTCCGGGCGGCGGGGCGGGCCCATGAGCGCGCAGTCCACGTCCACGACGCCCTCGACGCCGCGCACGAGACGCGCCGCGATGGGCACGAGCGTGGTGTCCCGGATGCGGCCGGTGAGCCGCACCAGGCCGTCGCGCACCTCGACGCGGATCGGCTCCAACGGGGCGGGGAACAGCCGGGCGACAATCTCGTGCCGGATCTCCTCGGCGATGTCCTCGTCGTCCCGCAGGAACACGTTGAGCAGGTCGGAGCGGCTGACGATGCCCAGCAGCGTGCCCTCGTCGCCGACCACGGGCAACCGCTTCACATCGGCCCGGGCCATCGTGCGGGCCGCCTGGGCCAGGGTCTCGTCCGCGCGGACGGTCACGGCCGGCGCGGTCATCAGCTCCTCGGCGGTCACCGCGTCCGCCTTGACGAGGTCGGACAGCCGCTCCAGCCGGGCGAACCGGTCCGGTTCGCGGTCGCGGAACTCCTCCTTGCGCAGCAGGTCCGCCTCGGAGACCACGCCGACGACCCGGTTGGCCTCCTCCAGCACGGGTAGGGCGCTGACCTTCCACTGCCGCATGGTTTTGACGATGTCCTTGAACGTCGCACCGCGGTCGAGCGCGACGACTCTGCGGGTCATGACATCGCTCACGAGGTGCGGGGTGCCGTACATGATGTCCTCCCGTGGTGCCTGGCGGGGACCGGGGCCCGATCTCTGAGGGTCAGGCCGAGGGCCGGGATGCGAGGTCCACCCCGTACAGGGTGCGTCCGCCCACGAGTTCGCGGCCCGTCACCAACTCCGGCTCGATGCGTACGAACACCTCCTCCGGCGACGGAACCCAGGAGCACGGGCCCGTCCGGGTCAGCCGGTCGCGCTCGACGGGGTCGGTCACCACCGCGGCGGAACCGGTGACGACGACGCTCCAGCCGGAGTGCGCGGCCGCGTCGACGTCGTCGGCCTCGAAGGCGACCACCGAGCCCTCGATCGCGCGTACCAGCTCCGAGGCGGCCGAGGTGCGCAGCAGCACCCCGCCGTCGCTGTCGAGACAGAAGTTGAGCGGCAGAACCGCGGGCAGGGCATGACGCGTGTGGACGATACGGCCGACCGGGACCTTCGCCAGCCGACGCAGGCACTCATGGCGTTCGAGCTCACGGAAACCGTCGTTCGGGTACATCAGTCAGTCCGCCTCTCGCCGGGCGGCGGCGCCGGATGGCTCCGTCCCTCGCCGCGGCCCTGTCAGACGGTGATACGCCGCCCGGTGATGCTGAGAGGGTCGATGCGGATCCACAGGTCGCGTTGCCCTCCCGCCCAGGGTGTGCTGTACGCCTGCTCCTCCAGTCGTCGTACGTCGTCGGCATCCGTCACGACGCTGGCGTGTCCGCGTACCAGGACGCTCCACCCCTGGCTGAACGCCCCGTCGATACGGTCGACCTCGAAGGCCACCGGGGAGCCCGACGCATGCGAGGTCACCGTGCCCGGTTCGGTCCTGAAGACGATCGAGCCCCCGACGACGCCGTAGTTCACGGGGACGATCACCGGGCCCGAGGTCGTGGGTACCGCGAGTCGTCCCACGCCGTGCGTGAAGAGCAGGTCCCGACATTCCTGGGCGTTCAGCTCGGTGAACTTCGGGTGCCCGCCGGCCTGTCCCAGTCCGGGCGGCAGTTCGACGTCGCCACCGGTGAGGTCGAGCACCGTCGTCTCGAGCGCACCGGCCAGCCTGAGCAGGGTGCTCACGCCGGGCGCGGCGGTGGGCTGTTCCTCCAGGTACTGCAGGTAGCTGGGGGCCATGCCCGCCCGGTTGGCCGCTTCGTCCCGGGACAGTCCCAGCTCCTCGCGCCGCAGGGCGATCCGGCGCCCGAGGTTGCCCGCGGGGTGACCCTCCACCGCGTCCGACGATGCCTGTGCGGACATGGCGCGTCACTTCCTCTCGTCACGCCGCCCGGACGGCGACGACTTCGTGCTGCTCCCCGCCCAGCACCACCTTGAGCGCGCCCGTGTCGGCACCGCGGCCGAAGACGTCGTACGCCTCCTCCATGTGGTCCAGCGGGAAGGTGTGCGTGACCAGCGACGAGGTGGGCAGCCGGTCGGCGGCCGCCATCCGCAGCAGCGTGGGCGTCGAGTAGGTGTCGACCAGACCGGTGGTGATGGTCACGTTCTTGCTCCACAGGTCTTCGAGGTGCAGCGTCACGGGCCTGCCGTGCACGCCGATGTTCGCCACGTGCCCGCCGGGTCGCACCATGCGGGTGCACAGCTCGAAGCTCTCCGGCTCGCCCACGGCCTCGATGACCACGTCGGCGCCCAGTCCGTCGGTGAGGTCCTCGATCAGCTGCTCGGGGGTTTCGCGGGCGTCGGCCAGGGCGTCGGCACCGAGCTGCTTGGCGGCGTCCAGCCGGGCCGCGGCGAGATCCACGGCGACGATGCGCTCGGGGGCGAACAGCCGGGCCGTGGCGATCGCCGCGAGCCCGATGGGGCCGGCCCCGACGACGGCGACGCTGTCCCCCGGCCGTACGTGTCCGTTGAGCACGCCGACTTCGTAGGCGGTGGGGAAGATGTCGGCGAGCAGCACGGCGTCCCTGCTGTCCACGGTGCCGGGCAGGGCGTGGACGGAGAGGTCGGCGTAGGGCACTCGGACGTACTCGGCCTGGGTGCCGTCGATCAGATGGCCGAGGACCCAGCCCCCGCCGCCGCGGCACTGGCCGTACGTCCGCTCCCAGCAGTAGCCGCACCGGCCGCAGGCGGTGATGCAGGAGACCAGGACCCGGTCCCCGGGCTGCACGGTGTGCACGTCACGGCCGATCTCCACGATCTCGCCGACCGCCTCGTGCCCCAGCACCGTGCCGGGGGGCACCTCGGGCACGTCGCCCTTGAGAATGTGCAGGTCCGTTCCGCAGATGGTGACGGTGTCCACACGCACGATCGCGTCGGTGCCGTCCTTGATGCAGGGGTCCGGAACGTCCTCCCAGGCGGACTGTCCGGGGCCGTGGAAGACGAAGCCCTTCATGACGATCCTCCCTTCCTCTCCCCCGGCACTCCGGTCCGGGGACCGGCCGGAAGCCGGTACGGCCGGGCACCGCTCTGCGCGATGCCGGTAATATCCGATACATCCAGCTTGTCCGACCCCTGCCGGATACGCATGGGCCGGTCGGCCCTCATCGTGCACCGGAGGGCGCCGACCGGGGCGGCGGGCGAGCCTCTGCCCGGCCGGGCGAGACGCGCTGCGACGGGAAGCGCGTGCCATGGGAGAGGGGCCGCGTCGACGCGGTGGACGCACGCGAGGATGTGGCGTATGCGCTTCGACGACCGTGCGGAGGCGGGGCGTCGGCTGGCCGGACGGCTGGCGCACCTGCGGGGCGAGGACGTGGTGGTGCTGGGCCTGCCGCGGGGCGGTGCCGGTGGCGTACGAGGTGGCCCCGGCGCTCGGCGCACCACTGGACGTGCTCGTGGTGCGCAAACTGGGCGTGCCCTGGCAGCCCGAACTGGGGTGCTGTCGGCGGTGGACAGGCCCTCGTACTCGACGTCGGTCATGCCGTGCGGGTGTTCCTCACGCGGCAGCGCGGTCAGTCGTGCGGGACGACGGCGACGGGGGCGGTGGCGTGGTGCAGGACTGCGTGGGTGACGGACCCGATGTGGGTGCCGAGCGGGCGGCGGCGGATCCGCCGGCCCACGACGACGAGCGAGGACTCGCTCGAGGCGTCGATCAGCCGGTCGGCGGCACTGCCGTAACGGGACTCCTCGACCACCTCGACCGCCGGGTACTTCTGGCGCCAGGGGCGCAGGGCCGCGGTGAGGGCGGCGTGCTGCTGCCGCGAGACCTCGTCGTGCGTGCCCACCCCGGCGGCGATGACGTAGGCGTAGGAGGGAGGCAGGTTCCAGGCGTGGACGACGCGCAGGGCGGTGGCGCGGCGAGCGGCTTCCCCGAAGGCGAAGGCGATCACCGTGTCGTCGGGGCTGTCGGTGTCGAGCCCGAGGACGACGGGCCGGAACGGCGCGGCGGCGGACGGGATGCCGGAAGGGTCCATCTCGTGCTCGTCGGCCGCCTGCTCCCCGGCGCGGACCAGGACCACGGGCCGCTCGGTGTGCGCCACGACAGCGAGCGACACCGAGCCGACCAGGAATCCGCCGATCCCGCCCAGGGCCCTCGAGCCCAGGACGAGCAGTTCGGCGTCCTTCGCCGCCTCCGCCAGTACCTCGGCGGGCCGACCGGTGCGCTGCTCCTCGGTGACCTCGACACCGGGGTGACGCAGTCGAAGCCCCTCGGCGGCCTCGCGGGGGGTCCCCGCCCGACCTTCGGTCTGCGCTCCCCCCGTCTCGCTTCGCTCGGTCCAGCGCTGTTGCGTCTCCGCGCCTGGCAGCGGGCCCTGTGCCATGGGATCGGGCACAGGCTCCCAGACGTGGACTACCTTGAGCGGCAGGTCGCGCAGCTTCGCCTCGCGGGCAGCCCATTCGGCGGCGGCCCGGCTCTCGGGCGAGCCGTCGAGGCCGACGGTGACGGGGCGGGGCATGATCTCAACCTCCTGAGTCGAGGATCCAGGGTCCGGACCGGATTCCCGTTCCGGATTCCCGCTCCGGATTCCCGCTCCGGATTCCCGTTCCGGATTCCAGGTCCGGATCCCAGGTCCCGGATCCCAGGTCCCGGGTATCCGTTTCCAGCGTCGTATATCTCGGTGCGGGCGCCCTGCGCGGCTTCCGGTCAGCAGCAACGCCAGCCGCACCGCGCTCGCGTCCTCCGCGGGCTCCACAGGCGCCCGCAGCCAGGCGTACTCCTGATCGCGGACGCGAGGAGTGAGCCGTCCACGCCGACGGTCACGTCACAGGCGGGCATGGCGGTCATGACTGTTTCTCCCCTTGGTCGTCGGTCGCCGGACCGCTGTCAGGAAGCCGGTTCACACGTGCGGGACGACGGCGACCGGACAGCAGGCGTGGTGGAGCACGGCGTGCGCGACGGAACCGATGTGCGTGCCGAGCCGGGCGTCCCGCGCGCGGCGCCCCACGACGAGGAGAGAGGCGCGAGCGGACGCGCGCACCAGCTCCGCGGCGGGCTGCCCCTCGAAGACGGTCTCGGTCACCGGGACTCCGGGAAACTTCTCGCTCCACGGGCGCAGCCTCGCGACCACGACGTGTTCCTGATCGGCGACCAGTTCCGGCCCGGACATAGGGACCGAGCGGCCGTGCGCCGCGTGGGCAGGTGCGGCGGTGAAGGCATGGATCACCCGCAGCGAAGCGCCGCGGCGCCGAGCGGACTCGAAGGCGAACTCGATCAGCTCGTCGCAGGGCTGCTCGGTGTCGAGCCCGAGGACGACGTCGCGGAACGGGGTCTCGGGTATCTCGTCGGGCGAGACACCGTCCACGGCCGGCAGGTGCTCGTCGGCGGATGTCTCACCGGCGCGCACGAGCACCACGGGACGCGGGGTCCTGGCGACGACGCGCTGGGACACCGAACCGAGCACGAACCCCGCGATGCGGCCGAGGCCCCGGGATCCGAGCACCAGCAGCTCGGACTCCTCGGCCGCAGCGAGGAGGACGGTGACCGCGGAGTCGGGCACCAGCAGGTCCTCCACCGGCAGCCCCGGATGCGAGGCCCGGACGCTTCGGACGGCCCGCTCCAGGGTCTGCTCCGCCCACTGGCGCCAGGTCGTGTCCATGGGGGCGGAGGGCGCGGGTCGCGGCTGCCACTTCCAGGCGTGCACGAGTCGCAGCGCGGCGCCACGCCGCAGTGCTTCCCGGGCGGCCCAGTGAGCGGCTGCGAGGCTCTCGGCGGATTCGTCGACCCCCGCGGTGACATGCCGAACCATGGTGCGCACCTCCTGAAAGACGCTCGCGCCGTACCGGGTGGGGCCCGCCCACGGGGCCGGACGGCCCGTGGTCCCGGCCGGAGCGCGGGCAGACGCTGGACGAGTCGGGCCCCCGCGCGCCCTGGAGGCCGTCATGAGCGCCCCTGACGACCAGCATGCTCCGTGCGCTGCCCTGCTCGCACCGGGAGCGGCTGATGCGCACCGCCCATGAGGTGTCCTTCCCGCGCAGGAACGCGCCTCTTCGAGGAAGGCGAGCGGGCCGACCGGTTCTGGATCATCCATTCCGGCACGGTCGACCTGGCTGAACGAGCGGGAACACCACGGAAAGGTCCCATCCGCGGGACGGCGGCCGGGAGGGGCCGCTGGTCCATGACGAGGGGGCCGCGGAGGGGGCATGGTGGGTACCAGGGGGCCGGTCGGCCCTAGTCCTAAAGGTCCCCGCGGGCGATGATCGTCGGCGGTTGCCGTCCGTAGTCCGTCCTTCACCCGGGAAACGAGAGATCGTCATGGCCGAGGCCCGCATCTTCACCGAGCAGAACCCGATCCGGGTCTTCCTGCTGGACGACCACGAGGTGGTACGCCGAGGTCTGGCCGACCTGCTGGACTCGGAGCCGGACATCTCGGTGGTCGGTGACGCGGACACCGTCGAACAGGCGCTTGCCCGCGGCCCCGCCGTACGGCCGCACGTGGCCGTCCTCGACGTACGCCTCCCGGACGGCGACGGCATCAGCGTCTGCCGTGAGCTGCGCAGCCGAATGCCGGAGCTGGCCTGTCTGATGCTCACCTCGTTCGACGACGAGGACGCCCTGCTCGACGCGATCATGGCCGGGGCGTCGGGCTATGTACTCAAGCAGATCAAGGGCTCCGACCTGATCTCGGCGGTCCGCACCGTCGCCTCCGGACAGTCCATGCTCGACCCCGCGACGACCGCCCGGTTGATGCGCTCGCTGCGCGCCGACCCCGCCGAGCAACCGGCCGTGGCACCGGAGCTGGCGAGCCTGTCCCCGCGCGAACGGGACATCCTCGCGCTGATCGGGGACGGGCTGACCAACCGGGAGATCGGCAAGAAGCTCTACCTGTCGGAGAAGACAGTCAAGAACCACATCTCCCGGCTGCTGGCCAAGCTCGGCGTCCAGCGCCGGGTCCAGGCCGCGGTCCTCGCCTCCCACCTGGAACCGCCCGAGCCGGGGGGCCGCCCCGCGCGGTGACTTGGCCCAGTGCCCCCGGCCTGCGGGACCGCGCGGGTGTCAACTCCCCACCGGCACCCGCCACACCAGCCGTGTCCCGCCGCCCTCGCGCCGTTCACCCACCGTGAGCGCGCCGCCCAGTGCGATGGCCCGTTCCTCCAGGTTCCTCAGGCCGCTGCGCGACACGCCCTCCGGCACTCCGCGGCCGTCATCGGCGACCGTGAGCGTCAACTCGCCCCCAGTGCACCGGAGATGAACGTCCACCGAGCGTGCCCCGGCGTGCCGGGCCGTGTTGCTCAGGGCCTCGCCGAGGACGGCGATCACATGGTCGGCGACGTCGCCGGGGACATCGGTGTCCACGAGCCCCTCGATGCGCAGCGCGGGTGTGAAGCCCAGCGACGTGGCCGACGCCGTCACCGTCTCCGACACCCGTCTGCGCAGGCCGGCCTCCTCCTTCGCTCCCCCGCCATGGGTGCGCAGCCCGAAGATGGTGGACCGGATGATCTTGATGGTCTCGTCGAGGTCGTCGACGGTCCGCGACAGCCGCTCGACGGCCTCGGGGTGGTCCACGAAGCGCTGGGTGCTCTGCAGGGTCATACCGGCCGCGAACAGTCGCTGGATCGCCAGGTCGTGCAGATCGCGGGCGATCCGGTCGCGGTCCTGCAGCAGCGCGATCTGCTCGGCGTCCCGGCGCCGCTCGGCCAGCTCCAGGGCCAGCGCCGCCTGCCCGGCGAACCCGAGCAGAGGGCCGGAGTCGGTGTCCGTGAAGGGCGTGCGGCCCTCGGCGCGACCCAGCAATAGCACCCCGATGGACTTGCCGCCCGCGCCGAGCGGGACTCCGACCACGGGTCCGAGCCCGGCCCACAGGTTGGAATCTGGGTCGATCCGTGGGTCCTGCCGGATGTCGGCGCTGACCACCGGCTCCGTCGTGCTCAGGACGGCCTCCACGAAGCCGTCCCGCCCGGACATCACAAGGCCACGCCGCCGCTCCGCATCGAGACCGACCGCCAGCAGCGGCCGCAGCACGTCTTCCCCGGCCACCCGTTCGGCGATCATCCCCACATCGGCGTAGACGATCTCCCGCGCCTGCTCGACGATCAGCTCCAGTACGTCCTCGCTCGGGGCGCCCGACAGCAGCGCGCTGGTGACCTGGGAACTCGCCCTCAGTGAGCGCTCGCGCAGTCGTGTCTCCTCGTACAGCCGGGCGTTCTCGATGGCGACACCGGCCGCCACCGCCAGGGTGGCGAGCACCGACTCGTCCTCGGCGTCGAACTCCGCGGCGCTGCGTTTCTCGGTGAGGTACAGGTTCCCGAAGACCTTGTCGCGCACCCGGATGGGCACGCCGAGGAAGGAGTGCATCGGCGGATGGTGGGCCGGGAAACCGTAGGAGGCCGGGTGCTCCGAGATCTCGTCGAGGCGCAGCGGCTCCGGGTTCCGGATCAGCTCCCCGAGGATGCCGTGCCCACTGGGCAGCGCCCCGATCTCCGCCCGCCCCTCCTCGCTGATGCCGACGGTGTGGAACTCCGCGAGCATGCGGTCGTCACCGATCACGCCCAGCGCGCCGTACTCGGCGTCCACGAGCACCACGGCAGCCTCGACGATGCTGCGCAGCGCCTGCGGCAGGTCCAGCTCCCGCCCGACCGAGAGCACGGCCTCCAGGAGGCTGCGCACGCGGTCCTGCGTGCCCCGTGCCGCGTCGATGCGGGCCTGGAGCTCGTCCAGGAGCTCGTCCAACCGCAGCTTGGGCAGGTACTGCTCCGGCCGGTACTGCTCCGGCCGCCCGCGCCCTTCCCCGCTCATCGCTTCCTCCGACCGAATCACGCAGAAATCATGCAGACAAGGTGCGGATCAACGGCAACCCTCAGGCCTCACGATACTGGGTGAGGCGCCGACCGAGGACCCTTGCTCACACACGGTGACCTTTTTGTCCATGCCCCTGCCCGGTTGTCCATGCCTCTGCCGGAGTGTTTCGCGTGCGGTCGTCGGCGCGGCGCGCCGGCGCAGGTCGTACGGCATCACCCACCCACGCGCGCGGGCGCGTTGCCTCCGGTCACTGTCCGCTTTGCCCCTACTGTGCTGTGGAGATGACCCACAGTCAGTGACGCGGAGGTGTGGTGGCGAACGCGGGCGGTCCGACGGCCGGGCCGGAACGAGGGCGTCGGGCGGGCACCGTCGTGCTGGGCAGCCGGCCGTCCCACTCGGTACGCCTGTCCCGGCGCGCCCCGGCCGTCGGCGCGGTCCCGGCGGCCGAACGGACGGTCCCCTCGCTGCGGGTCGCCGCCGCCTACGCCTGGCGCCTGATCCTGGTCGGGCTGCTCGTCTACGGCGTCTTCACCATCCTGGGCCGCTTCCAACTCATCGCCGTGGCACTGTTCCTCGGGCTCGTCATCACCTCGGTCCTGCGCCCCTTCACCGACCTGGTCAGCCGCCGACTGCCCCGGTCCCTCACCGTCGCGATCGCCCTCGTCGGCAGTCTGCTGGTGCTGTTCTCCCTGCTCGCCCTCGTGGGCGACGCGGTGGCGGGCGAGTGGGGGAAGCTGACCGGGGAGTTCCGCGGCGGCATCCGGCAGATCGAACGCTGGCTCGAACGTCCGCCGTTCCGGCTCAGCCCCGGCAGGCTCTCCAGCCTTCAGGAGCAGATCGCCTCCTACTTCTCCACACACCGGGCCGATCTGCTCAGCAGTGCCCTCAGCGGTCTGGGCAGGGTCGTCGAACTGATCACCGGGGCCGCCCTCGCGCTCTTCTCCTCCGTCTTCTTCCTCCACTCCGGCGAACGCCTCTGGTCCTGGGCGCGCGACCGGCTCCTGCCCCGGGGCGCCCGGCCGACCTGGGACCGGGCGGGGCGCGCGGCCTGGAGGACTTTCGCCGGGTACACCCGCGGCATCATCATCGTGGCCGCCACCAACGCCGTACTCGTCGGCATCGTCCTGCTCGTACTCAAGGTGCCGCTCGCGCTGCCGCTCACCCTGCTGGAGTTCTTCGCCACG
>CBFHCJ010000032.1:0-22273 GCA_965654005.1 uncultured Streptomyces sp.
GGCACCTGCTTGGCCCCGCGCGCGGCCGCGACGCCCGCCTCGGGCGTCAGGTCCAGCCGGCGCAGCAGCTGGGCGTTGAGCGCGACGACGATGGTCGAGGCGGACATCAGCAGGGCCCCGATCTCCATGGGCAGGACGAACCCGGCCGGCGCCAGCACGCCCGCGGCGAGCGGGACGGCGACGATGTTGTACCCGGCGGCCCACCACAGGTTCTGCGTCATCTTGCGGTAGCCGGCCCGGGAGAGCTGGATCACCGAGAGCACCGAGCGCGGGTCGTCGGAGGCGAGGATGACCCCGGCCGAGGCGATGGCCACGTCGGTGCCCGCTCCGATCGCGATGCCCACGTCCGCCTGGGCCAGGGCCGGGGCGTCGTTGACTCCGTCGCCGACCATCGCCACCCTGTCTCCCAGGCGCTGCAACTCGGCGACCTTATCGCTCTTGTGCTCCGGCCTGACCTGGGCGAAAACCTTGCCGATGCCCAGCTCGGCGGCCACGGACCGGGCCACCGGCTCGGCGTCACCGGTGATCATGACAACGCGTATGCCCAGCCTGTGCAGGGCATCCACCGCATCCCGCGACTCCGGGCGCACCTCGTCCATCAGGCCCACCGCTCCCGCGGCCCGCCCGTCGACCAGGACGTGGAGCACGGTCGCACCGGACTCGGCCCACGGCGTGGTGGCCGGAAGGGGGTCCAGGCCGTGCTCGGCCAGCAGGCCCGGTCCGCCGACGGCGACTGTCCGGCCGTCCACCGTGGCGCTGACCCCGACAGCAGCCGATGCTTGGAAGCCGGCGGCGCGCGGTATGGCCTCGCCGCGGCTGCGGGCCGCGTCGAGGATCGCGCGGGCCAGCGGGTGTTCGCTGTCCGTCTCCGCGGCTGCGGCCAGGGCCACCAACTCGTCCTCGGTGGGGCCGGTGGTGGTGATGTGGTTCACGGCGGGCTCGCCCTTGGTGAGCGTTCCGGTCTTGTCGAACAGCACGGTGCCCACAGTTCGCATCTGCTCCAGCGCGGCGCGGTCCTTGACCAGCACGCCTCCCCTGGCGGCGCGCTCGGTGGAGATGGAGACCACCAGGGGGATCGCCAGCCCCAGGGCGTGGGGGCAGGCGATGACCAGCACGGTGATCGCGCGGATCAGGGCGCTTTCCGCACCGTCTGCGACGGACCACAGCGCCACCGTGATCATGGCCACGGCCAGTGCGAACCAGAACAGCAATCCGGCGGCCCTGTCGGCCAGGAGCTGGGCGCGGGTGGAGGAGGACTGTGCCTGGGCGACCAGGCGCTGGATGCCGGCCAGGGTGGTGTCCTGGCCAATCGCGGTGACCCGCACGCGGAGGGCGCTGTCGGTGGCCACCGTACCGGCCACGACACGGTCGCCCAGTCCCCGGTACACCGGTCGGGACTCCCCGGTGATCATCGATTCGTCCAGGTCCGCAGCCCCCTCGACCACCTCGCCGTCGGCAGGAACGCGCCCGCCGGGGCGAACGATGACGACGTCTGCCAGCGCCAGGTCGGCCGGGGCGACCGTGTGGACCCCGTCCGCGTCGACCCTCTCCGCCTCGTCGGGTAGGAGCGCGGCGAGGGAGTCCAGCGCGGAGGAGGTCTGTGCTAGCGAACGCATCTCGAGCCAGTGCCCCAGCAGCATGATCACGATCAGCAGCGCCAGCTCCCACCAGAAGTCCAGCTGACGGGAGAGCACGCCGAGACTGGCGCCCCAGGAGGAGACGAAGGCGACCGTGATGGCCATGCCGATCAAGAGCATCATCCCGGGCCGGCGGCCCTTGATCTCGTCGACCGCGCCGGCGAGGAAGGGCCGGCCACCCCACAGGTACATCAGGGTGCCGAGCAGCGGGGAGACGGCGCCGAGCCCGGGGATGTCCGGCAGGGTGTAACCCACGATGTCGGCGAACATCCCGCTCAGCAGCACCGTCGGCACCGCCAGCACCAGCATGATCCAGAACAGGCGGCGGAACATGGCCACATGGCCGCCGTGGCCCCGGTGTTCCGTGTCATGCGCGGTGCCGGTGTCGTGACCCCCGTGGCCGTCCGGCGAGGCATGATCGCCAGCTTGGCTGCTCGCGCTCCCGAGCCCCGGAGCGGCGTGGTCGCCTCCGCTGCCGTGCACGCCGGGCCGGCCATCGGGGCGGTTCGAGCGGTCCGCGGGCGCAGGGTCCGGGCCGCTGCCTAGGCGATGGTGACTGTGCTCGGAGCTGCTCATGAGAGGCTCCTCTCCCCCACACCGTGAGGCTTCTACCTTGAGCCTACCGATAGTGCACGGCTGTTCTCCTGGTCCCCAAGCAGTTCCCGGCAGCGGCGCCGGAGCCAACGCGATCATGTCGCCGTCGGAGGTGGTCCGGCGTGAGGCCCGGCCCGTTCGGCCGGTTGCGAGAGCTCAGCGAGACCCCGGAAGGTGTCCGTTGTGCCGGCACGCTTTCGGGCCGGCTGCTCTCCCGGAGGCACGGCCTCGGCGGCTGGGTGCGGACCAGGCCCTTAACGCGGAAGGCGAACGTCCCGCAGGACGGGTAGCAGGCCCGCGCGGACCCGTCCGCGGTGACCAGGTGCGTCTCCGTGGTTCCATGTGATCAAGCTGCGTAGAGAACAGTCACGATACAGGTCAGCACAGTCAATCCGAGGGATGGACGCTCAGGCGATCCCTCGGGATACCGCACAATCGTCTTGGCACTGACGGTCAGCAGTGCCACCAAGAGGTCACCCGGCCCGGATCGCGGCCCTGAGCACCACTCTCCCACGGCGGGTTCAGTCAACGGGTTGGCTCCGCATCCTCGGCCGGCGGACCCCTCTACTCCTCTTCTTCCTCATCGTCGCCGACGGCGACGATGAGGTCGTGCATGTTCTGCTGGACGTTGATCACCGCCGCCTCGGCCTGACCGAGGCCCGCCGGACGCCTTCCACATCACCTCTCGGAAACGAAGGTGGCCGGCGAACGTATCTGCCGCTACCACCATGGCTATCGACGCTACCGATTGCCCCAGGAAAGTCTCGTCCTCATCGCGCTACAGGCACCCCCGTGCGATGCAGCCGGTTGACCAGCACATTGGCCGACAGACCGGAGTCTGGCCGCGGCACGGAAGACGTGCGCCGTCATCGGGGCGGTGACGCCCCGGGCCCAGACGGGCCGTCATCTCTTCGATGACGGTGGCCCGGACGGCTGGTCCGTCACCGCGTTCCTCAACGGTCGCGCGCACCGGTGTCCCGGTGAGGTACCCGGTGGCAAGGTCGGCGGTCGACGCGGCCCGGCCCGGCCCTGAAGCGTCAGCTCCTGCTCCTCCTCGACGGCGAACCCGGCGGCCGCCAGGTCCCCGACCACGACAGCGGGGTCGGCGTAGCCATGTGGAACCGTCGGGAAGAACCGCGGTGGGTCGACCAGAAAGGCCCGCTCCAGCCCGGCCTGCAGCGCGACCTGGAAGGCGTGCGTCCCGAGCGGGCCCCAGGTGTTGAACAGGATCCGGCCGCCTGGGGCCAGCACGCGCCGGACCTCGGTGAAGGCCGCGACCCGGTCGGGAAAGAACATCACGCCGAACTGGCAGACCACCAGGTCGAAGCCTCCGTCCGGGAACGGCAGACGCTGCGCGTCGGCCTGCCGCCACACGGCGCCCGGGGCCCGGGGCGACCCGAAAACGACCATGGCCTCGTTCAGGTCGGTGGCCGTCACCTCGGCCGAGGGTGCCACTGCGAGCAGGTTCGCTGTCAACACGCCTCATAGGCCACCGGCATGGATTCGGACCATCGCCGGTCGGCATTGATTCCTGTCACCCTCATGACGGTAGCGCCGCGTCAGGAACCCTCTTCCTTGCCGCGCCGCCATGCACCCTGGAGCCAGACCCACCTCACCAAGCGGCAGGGCAAACGTTCTCTGACACGGCCCCGAGTCGCCTCGCGCCGTGTTGGCGGAGGACGCGCGTACTTCCGCAATCGCATCGCATACGCGCCGGCCCCGCCCCTTGTCGAGCGGCTCGCCACTCCGAGAGACTCGTCGAACCTCCGGCTCCAGCAGCGACGACAGCAGCAACCACCCGTCACAGTACGAAAGGTCAGCGGGGCAGACCTGAACCCCGCCGAGAGATGGTCCGCACACCCGAACGGCCCACTCTCGGCGCCGACGAAGTGCCCTGTCGAACATCTATCCCCGACAGGAAGGGACTTGATCCGCCCCATCCGCGTTGAAACACGAGCGGCCTCGGATTGCGGCAAACGAATGATTCAGTTCCTTCCGTCGCATGGCCGCAGCGGTTGGGGGCCCACACGCGGGACACTTCCCAGGTTCCGTAAGGCGAGAGGGAGACCGACATGGCGGTGCAGACCGAACCGATCGGAACACCAAGGCCGGCGACGCGACGAGGGACCGCGGTGGTGCAGTGGCTGACCACCACCGATCACAAGAAAATCGGCTCGCTGTACATGACCACGTCGTTCGCCTTCTTCCTGCTCGGCGGGGTGCTCGCGCTGGTGATGCGCAGTGAGCTGGCCCGGCCGGGGCTGCAGATCCTGTCGACGGAGCAGTTCAACCAGGCGTTCACCATGCACGGGGCGATCATGCTGCTGATGTTCGCCACCCCGCTGTTCGCCGGCTTCACGAACTGGATCATGCCGCTGCAGATCGGTGCCCCCGATGTGGCCTTCCCCCGGCTGAACATGCTCGCGTACTGGCTCTACCTGTTCGGCTCGCTCATTGCGGTGGGCGGCTTCCTCACCCCGCAGGGCGCCGCGAGTTTCGGCTGGTTCGCCTATGCGCCGCTCAACGATGCCCAGCATTCCCCGGGGGTGGGCGGCGACATGTGGATCATGGGGCTGGCTCTGTCCGGGTTCGGCACGATCCTGGGGGCGGTCAACTTCATCACCACCATCCTCTGCATGCGTGCGCCGGGCATGACCATGTTCCGCATGCCGATCTTCTGCTGGAACGTGCTGCTGACCAGCGTCCTGGTGATCATGGTGTTCCCGGTGCTCGCCGCCGCGCTGCTCGCCCTGGAGGCGGACCGCAAATTCGGCGCCCATGTCTTCGACGCCGCCAACGGCGGAGCGCTGCTGTGGCAGCACCTGTTCTGGTTCTTCGGCCATCCCGAGGTGTACATCATCGCGGTACCGTTTTTCGGCATCATCACTGAGGTCATCCCGGTCTTCTCACGCAAGCCCATTTTCGGCTACATGGGTCTGATCGGAGCGACCATCGCGATCTGCGGACTGTCGATGACGGTATGGGCCCACCACATGTTCGCGACCGGCGGGGTGCTGCTGCCGTTCTTCTCCTTCATGTCGTTCCTCATCGCGGTGCCGACGGGGGTGAAGTTCTTCAACTGGATCGGCACCATGTGGCACGGCTCGCTCAGCTTCGAGACGCCCATGCTGTGGGCGGCCGGCTTCCTGGTGACCTTCCTCTTCGGCGGCCTGACCGGGGTACTGCTGGCCTCCCCGCCCATGGACTTCCACGTCACCGACAGCTACTTCGTCGTCGCCCACTTCCACTACGTGGTCTTCGGCACCGTCGTCTTCGCGATGTTCTCCGGCTTCTACTTCTGGTGGCCGAAGTTCACCGGGAAGATGCTCGACGAACGCCTCGGCAAGATCCACTTCTGGACGCTGTTCGTCGGCTTCCACACCACCTTCCTGGTCCAGCACTGGCTGGGAGCGGAGGGCATGCCGCGCCGCTACGCCGACTACCTCGCCGCCGACGGCTTCACCGTCCTCAACACCGTCTCCACCATCGGCGCGTTCCTGCTGGGCCTGTCCACCCTGCCCTTCCTCTACAACGTCTGGAAGACCGCCAAGTACGGCGAGAAGGTCGAGGCCGACGACCCTTGGGGCTACGGCCGCTCCCTGGAGTGGGCCACCTCCTGCCCGCCGCCACGGCACAACTTCCTCACCCTGCCGAAAATCCGCTCCGAGTCCCCCGCCTTCGACCTGCACCACCCCGACATCGCCGCCCTCGAACAGGCCGCGAACAAGGGACGGTACGCGGGCGCCCACCACAGCTCAGCCTCCGCGCGACCAGACGACCAGGACAACGGCGCCAAGGACTGAGGCGGAGGCGGCACGCGGATGGACGGCCCACGGGACATCGCCGCCGGCATCGCCCGGCTGGAAGGCCACCTGATCTGGCAGGCGGAGATCCACAACGCGCAGACCGAGGCCGAGGCGCTCGCCGACCGCATGCCGTGGCTGACCTATACCCAGCGCGACGAACTCGTCCACCTGTACACCGATGCCCGCCTCGACGTCTCCGGCAGCGTCCTGCTGCGCATCGCCGGCCGAAGCCACGAACTACGGGCCGAATACACCGCCCGATACGAACAGTTGCGCCGACGCCTGCTGTGCGCCTGTGTCGCCATCACGCTGGGCACGGTCGCATTGTGCGGCTGCGTGGTGCTTCTGACCGTCGGCTGACGCCCCCTTTTCACCTAGCGCTTGCTCCGTCGCGCAGGATCTGTTGTCCCCTCTTGCGTCCTCCGCCGGGCCAGGCAACGGCATCATCCGGAAGGACGCCGGTCGGTGGCCAAGGCCGTCCATGGGTGTGACGGTGGAATGGCAGGTGAAAATGCATGAGCCATACCGGGCCCTGCCGGGCCACCCCGCAAGGTACGGAGCAGCACATGATCGTCACCATCGTCGGTGCCGGGAACATGGCCCGTGGCATCGGTACTCGGGCGTTGACGGGTGGGCACTCCGTCCGTTTGCACGATCACAAGCAAGCCAAGGCGGAAGACCTGGCCACCGCGTTGAGGCAGGCTGCCGATGGAGCGGATGTCACGGCGGTCGACGCCGACACGGTGGCTGGTTCCGACATCGTGGTGCTTGCCCTGCCCTATCCGGCCGGACGCGACGTTGCCGCCGCGTGGAACCGCGCGATCGCGGGAAAGGTCGTTGTTGACATCTCCAATCCAGTAGATTCCACGACCTTCGACTCACTCGTTGTGCCCCCTGGCACGTCGGCTGCCGAGCAGATCGCCGCAGCCGCGCCCGAGGCCCTGGTGGTCAAAGCCTTCAACACCACCTTCGCCGGACCGCTAGCCACAGGAGAGGTGGCCGGCCGGCCACTGGACGTCTTTATCGCCGCAGACGACGAGATGGCGAAGCAGACCGTCTCCCGTCTCGTCTCCTCGGGAGGGCTGCGTCCATTGGACGTGGGACCGCTGCGCAGGGCACGCGAGTTGGAAGCCTTCCAGTTCCTTCACATGGCGTCACAGGAACGGCTTGGCCTGAACTGGTCGAGCGCCATCGCGATCCTGCCGTGAGAACGGGCGCATCCCCGGCTCCCGCATGGACCGTGTGGTCGCTGTGCGTACGGGCCGGTGAACTCATGGTGAGGGTCGGACGAGTCCGTGGTGGGTGACCGCTGGCTGGAGGGTGACACTTGCGAGGTTGTGGCGCCGCGCTCGGGCAGCCCCGTCCTCGTCGCGACCGCCCGCGGGGAAGGGCCTGTCCGCCGTCGGCGCCACCTCGCCGCGACCCTGGTGCGCTTCTGGGCTGAAGTCGGACCGGCAAGGGCCGGTCGGCCGCAATTGCTGGGCGGCCAGGCGAGCGTTCTCGGCGTCGGCGGAGTACAGCAGATACACGAGCCCGTCATGACGCCCGAAGAGCATCAGGCCCTGGCCGAGAGCGACAAGGTCCAGCGCGCAGCCACTGAGCGGGCCATTTCCATCGGGACGAGCTGAGCGGTAGGAGGCGTCGTGGGCGGTCTGGTGGTCGCGGGTGTCGACGGGTCGGCTTCGAGCCTTGCCGCCGTGGAGGCGGCGGTGAGGGAAGCTCGGTTGCGCGAGGCGCGGTTGAAGCTGGTGCATGGGTTTGTCTGGCCAGCCATGCATGTCCCGCTCGGACCCTCGCCCCTGGGTCCGCCGGAGGGCGGGATCCGCAACATGGTCGAGCGTCTGTTGGCCGAGGCGGTGGAACGGGCGCGGGCCGTGGCACCGGAGGTGGATGTCTCCCACGTTGTGGTGCCGGGTGAGCCGTTGACTGTGCTGGAGGCGCAGTCCCGTGCCGCGGAGCTGGTAGTGGTCGGATCCCGGGGGATGGGCGGGTTCGTCGGACTGCTGGTGGGTTCCACGGCGGTACACCTGGCCGCGCACAGCCGCTGTCCAGTGCTGGTGGTGCGCGGGCAGACGGAGGCAGACGGCCCGATCGTGCTGGGGGTGGACGGCTCGGACGCAGGTGAGCGGGCGGTGGATTTCACCTTCGCTGAGGCCGCACTGCGAAAAGCACCGCTGGTGGCGTTGCATGCCTGGACGGCATGGAACGCGCCGCTGCCCGCGCCGCAGGATCCGTCGGCGCCCTACGCGAACCCGCCGCACGCGCTGGCCGCGAAGGAGGAACGCTTGCTCGCTGAGGCGCTCGCCGGCCGCCAAGAGCGGTATCCAAGTGTCGTGGTTGAGCACAGGGTGGTGCACGGCAAGACGCGGGAGGCGCTGATCGAGGCGAGCCGGTCCGCACAGATACTGGTGGTCGGTGCCCGAGGCCGCGGTGGTTTCACCGGGCTGCTGCTGGGGTCGGTCAGCCAGGCCCTGTTGCATCACGCGCACTGCCCGGTCGCGGTGGTGCGGGGCGCGGACGCGCGTCACTGACGCCAGCCGGCGCGAGATCCACTGTCCTGATTCCCCCGGAACGGCAGCACGAGCTCCGTGAACGCGGGAGGACGGACGCGCAGCGGTCGACTCGAGCGTCGACGAATGCCTCGGCGGCCGGTACCGGGCCCAGGGGCCGTGCGCACGCGTCCACCGGCACGCGGAGCTGGCGAATGTGAGCGTCGCCTCCTTGATCAGCGAGTCGATGCTGGTCTGCCCAGCGCCGTCAGGGGGCCGCCGGTCCCGCGGATGCCATGATCACACTGTCACGCGGCCGACGGGGAAGCCGGCTGGAGGCGGACGCAGCAGCGACCGGGGCCGGGCGCCAGACACGCTTGGAGACCCTCCTCGCCGATTCCTTGAAGGACGCCGCGGAGCAGGTGAAGGTTCATGCCGCACACCGTTTGGGTGTGTTCGCGGGCCAGCTCATGGAACGGGCAGTTACCCAGAACGATGGCCGGACCTTCGTGTCGGGGCTCGAACCCGTACTGCTCCAGCAGACCGAACACATCTGGGCTGCGCCGGTCGGCGAGCTGCGATCCGAAGTCACGGGCGTTGCGGTGCAGGGCGGCGCGTATCGGCTCGCCGGTGGTCTCCGATTCCTCCAGAGCCCGGGCGAGGAGCCGTCCGGCAAGTTCATAGTGCCGCTCGGGCAGGCTGACCATGACCTGCCTGGTGGAGCGCTTGTAGAGCTTGGCGGGCCTCCCCGCCCCTGGGCCGGTGCGTCCACTGCGCCGCTCGTAGACGACGTCGAGCAGCGATTCCTCTGCCAGGCGGTCCAGATGGAAGGCCGCGGTCTGCCGTGCCAGGCCGAGGGCGGCTGCCGCGTCGTCGCGGCTGACGGGGCCCGACTGGCGCACGACGTACTCGTAGAGCCCCCTGCGTGTCGGCTCGTCGAGAGCAGCGACGGCGGAGACGTCAGGGCGGGGAGCTTCCTTCGAGTGGTCCACGCACACCAGTGTAAAACCCACAGCCATTGACTAAAGAGAAATAGCCAGCTTCTATCGTTAGTGAGAGTTGTCGATAGAAGGAAGTGCGTCATGTCGTCCGCAACTGCACCCACCACCTCCGCCGCTCCGCGACGGGCTGTACTCAGCGACCCCGGCTATCAGGCGTTCGCCATCCTGCGTGCCGGGTTCACCCTGGCGCCGATCCTGTTCGGGCTGGACAAGTTCACCAACCTGCTCGTGGACTGGCCCACCTACCTCGCGCCGTGGGTCAACGATGTCGTTCCGGGCAGCGCCCAGGCGGCTATGTACGCCGTGGGTGTCATCGAGATCATCGCGGGCGTTACTGTCGCTCTCGCCCCGAGGTTCGGGGGCTGGCTGGTCGCGGGATGGCTCGCGGGCATCATCATCAACCTGCTGACCATCCCCGACTACTACGACATCGCACTGCGTGACTTCGGGCTCCTGCTCGGCGCTGTGGCTCTGGCCCGACTCGCCCAGCGCTACCACGGCACGCGGCAGGCGCGCTGACAGCCCACGGCGGGCACAGGCACAACGGCGGGTGAGCGCCGGGCGGGCTCACCCGCCACCGAACTGGCTGAGCAAGCGGCACGTCGCAGCCCATGGGAACGTGGCATGGGAACCATCAACGGTTCTCCGGAAAAACGAACCACGACCGGTGCCGAACGATTCCTCGACGTCGACTTCGTCGCCACCAACCTCACTCCCATCGCCCAACTTCTCCAGCGCGCCAGCCGAGGGCCGCCACACTCTCGCCAGCCCGAGGAGCACCTTCCCTTCCGACCTTGATCATCGAGGTCAACGCCAGACGAAGATCATTAAGTGGATCACTTACGATCTGCCATCAGGAGGCAGCTGAACACAAGGACTTGACAGGGAACTCCGAACTTGCGGGTTCTGCAAGGGACTTGAGTATCCGGTCCAGGAGGGTGCGCGGGCAGCGGGACGGGCGGTTTGCTGATGGCAGCCGGCCCACGAGCCGGGGTGCCTACCCAGGAGGACGTTATGCCTGACACCACCGTGCCCAGCTCTTCGTCGGACAGCGGTCTGGTCCGTGCCCGCCGTCTGATCAGCGCCGCCCGAGCCCGGGGTGCCACGCCGTCGGACGGCGGCGGCACCGGCCGGTCGGACGGCAACGACTGACGAGGGAAGCCAAGCGATGACCCTTGTGTCCATCGCGGAGCGGCTGGGCCAGGAGGACTTCCTGGCCCGGTCGCTGCACCGCGACTACGTCCTGGTCCGCGGCGCCGTCGCCGAGCTCGGTGCTCTGGTCTCCTTCGGCACGGTCAACGACCTGATCGCCACGCACCGTCTGGAGCCGCCGCGGCTGCGGCTGTCGGCCGATGCCGAGATGGTGCCGCAGCACCGCTACGCCGTCCCGGTCGTCACCCGCCGGCACACTGTCTGGCAACGCATCCACCCCGCCGAGCTGCACCAGCAGCTCGCCAAGGGCGCCTCGCTGGTGCTCGACGCGATCGACGAACTGCACGAGCCGATCGCGGAGCTCGCCCAGCACCTGGAGGGATGGCTGCGTACCCGCGTCCAGGTCAACGCGTACGCCTCGTGGACCGCTTCGGAAGGGTTCGGCACTCACTGGGACGACCACGACGTGATCGTCGTCCAGATCGACGGCTCCAAGCGGTGGAGGCTCTTCGGCCCCACGCGTACCGCACCGCTCTACAAGGACACCGCCGAGCCGAACCCGCCGCCCGAACAGCCCCTCGCCGACGTCGTGCTTCACCCCGGCGACCTGCTCTACCTTCCTCGCGGCTGGTGGCATGCCGTCAGCGCCGACCAGGGCACCGCCTCGCTCCATCTGACCTGCGGGCTGACCCCCCACACCGGCGCTGACCTGGTGGGCTGGCTGTCAGAGGACCTGCGCTCACGCGATCGGATCCGCACCGACCTGCCCCTGCATGCCACCCCCGCAGAACGGGCCGTCTACCTGACCGAGCTGCGCACCCCCGTCCTCGACGCACTGGACGACCCCACCCTCCTGGACCGGTTCGCCGCAGCCCGGGACGCCGAGGACCCCGGCCGGCCACGCCCGTCGCTTCCCCACCTGACCGAGGTTCCGGCACGCGCCGACCTCCAGGTCAGGCTGACCACCGGCCGCGCCCGCCTGACCGACGCACGCGACGACGACGGCCAGCAGGTCGCCCGGTTTATCGCAGCCGGCCAGGAGATCGACTTCGCCCCGGCCACGACACCGCTGCTGCACCAACTCCTCTGCGGCGGCTGGCACCCCCTCGCCGACCTCGCCCACCCAGACGGGATCTCGCTCGCCGACGCAGCAGCCATCGTCACCGAACTGGTCCGCATACAAGCAGCGAGCGTCCGGGACGGTGCCCGGTGACGGCGAAGCTGGCCCTGGGCACCTACCGTCTGCGACACGCCCCCTCCGCCCTGAGCTACGCGGCCTCGGCGGGCGTGGGCTGGATCGACACGGCCCCCAACTACCTTCACGGACAGGCCCACAACCTCCTCGCCCCCGTTCTCGCCGGCCACCCGCGCCTAGGCGTGGCCACGAAGATCGGATTCGTGACCGCGGCAGCCGAGGAGGCCGCCGTCACTGCCGGAGTCGTACATCCGGGCACCCGCCACAGCTTCGATCCGGCGTATGTGCGCTGGCAGAGCGACCGCAACCGGGCCGAGCTGGGCCGCGAGCACCTCGATACCGTCTTCCTCCACAACCCCGAACACACCGCGCTACACCCCCAGGCCCTCCACTACGTACTGCGGGCGGCGTTCGCAGAGCTGGAAGCCGAGGCCGCCGCCAGCCACATCGGCACCTACGGCGTCGCCACCTGGCACGGTTTCACCGAGCACCTGTTCACCGTCGAGATCCTCGACCGCCTGGCCGCCGAAGCGGCCGGCACCGCCGCGCACCACCTCCGCGCCATCCAGCTCCCCGTCAACCTCGTCCTGGACACGGCCCTCACCCAGGCCCTGGCCCAAAGCGGTCCGATCGCCGAAGCCTCCGCCCGCGGCTGGGCCGTGCACGCCTCCGCGCCCCTGCACGGCGGCGAACTCCCCGACCTGGCCACCCCGGAACTCGCCGCTCTTCTGCGAGGCGGACTGTCCACCGCCCAGGCGTGCCTGCTGGCCGCCGCCTCCTGCCCGGGTGTCTCAAAGGTCCTGCTGTCCGCTTCCACTGCGGCACACTGGGACGCCGCTCGCACCGCGCTCGCTGCGCCGCCCATCCCAGCAGATGCCCTGCGGAAGGTCCTCGATGTACTCGCCCCCCACGAACCCTGCTGACGAACAACGCATCCTCGCCGCCCAGACCACGGCCGCCACGGCACTGGAGGTGACCGTCGCCGGGCCACGCCGCTGGGGCTACGCAGGCCGCTCCCTGGGACAGCAGGCCCTCCACCCCCGCCACGGCGGCTGCTGGCTGCGGCTGATCTCAGCACCCGTCGGCAAGGCGCACGGAAAGCTCTGGGACGGCACCCGCCTCGCGGCAGCCGCCTTCCCCGACGTACGCCGCCCCGCCCTGCACGGCATCCATGACCTCGTTGCCGAGGACACTGCCTACCGCGCCGAACTCTGCGACCTGATCACCTCCCCGGTCTGCTCACCCGAGCCCGTCCTGCGCACCGAACTCGCCCCACCCGACACGTGGTGGAAGAGCCTGAGTGCCGACCTGGCCGCCATCGCCCGCGTCCCCACCGACCGCACCGCCGTACGGCAGGAGTGGATCAACAGGGCCGTACCCCAGTTCACTGGCCACCCTGCACCGGCCATCGAACAGTGGAGCACAGCCCACGGTGACCTCCAGTGGGCCAACCTCACCACCGACGGCCCCACCCTCCTGGACTTCGAGGGCTTCGGGACCGCCCCCCTGGGCTACGACCCCGCCGTGCTGTACGCCTACTCGCTGCTCACCCCCCGCACTGCAGCCCAAGTCCTTGACCATTTCCCCGTGTTGACCAGTGAACCGGGCCGCGCAGCGCTCCTCATCGTTGCCGCGGACCTGCTCCAGTCCTGCTCACGCGGCGACCACCCGGAACTTGCCGAGCCCCTCCGGTCTCTCACAGCGACACTGGCGTGAGTAACTGGGTCGCCCCACCCCAGCAACATCCGCGCAGGAATCACCCCATGACCCCACGCTGTGGCGCTGAACTACCCGATGCCGCAGCCTCCTTCGCGAGGGCAGTCCCCCTTTCTGGGCCGCTGCTGACCTGTTGCCCGATGACGACGGGAACAGGGGTCCTCGTGTCCGGGGAGGGCCGGTAGGTGACGCCGTAGTCGCGGGCGAAGCGGTTGGCTTCGGCCTCCGAGTCGGCCAGGCGGTGCAGATGCAGCCCGTAGGCGACGGAGGTGATCTGCTCGTCGGTCAGGCACAGCCGCCACCGGTTGCCGCCACGGGAGAAAGACGCGGTGCGTACCTGCTCGGCGAGCCCGGCGGCCGGTGGCGTGGCCAGTTGGCGGGCGAGACCGACGAAGACCCGCACGGCCGACATCTGAGCAGGCCGAAGCTCCACCAGCCGCTGCCCGGGCCCGGGTTCGGGTCCGTCGGGTGCTTCCGCCGGGCGGGCGTGGGCATAGGCGAGCACGTCACGGCCATAGGAGGTCAGCCGCGCTGCCCAGCGCACGGGCCGGGACAGGCGCGCGGACAGCTCGGCGCGGATCTGCCTGTCCGCCAGCTCGATCAGTCCCTCGCGCACTAGGGCTTCCACTCGCTGCTGGACCGCTGCGGGCACCGCTTGGTCCAGCGCCCACGCCTCAGGCGCGGCCCGCTCGTGCTCCCATAGCACGTCCAGCGTGGTGATCCGGTTCTCGGAGGTCCTCATGCCGTTCCCCTGTTCGGCCTCGATTGACACCGGGCAAGCCCATCGTCCTTGACCATGGCTCGCGTTGCTCCTTATCCCGTCGACGTCACTCCGGTGAGCGAGGCAAGCCCAGCTCGTACGCCCCAAGCAGCCTGCCCTGGCGCCTGCACCCCTCATCGCATCGCGTAAGAGGGACCGGGTCTCATCCTCGTTGACTGGCACGCGGACCGGCGAGGGCGGCAGCGCAGGCCACCAGCGGAACCGGGCCGCTCGACGGCCATGCGCCACGTTCCCGCGAGCGCGGCGTGGCCGGTGCCCGCGTTCGGGAACGGCAGTGCGGCCTGCGCCGCCGACATGGACAAGGTGCAGGCGCGGGTATGCCGTACGGCGGCTCAAGCACCGGCAGGCAGGAGGGCGTTGGATATGCAGCCCGCAGCGACCGACTGTGGACGGATGTCACCCGCATCGACGCGCACGTCGTGGACGACACCGGCGCGGAACTGACCGTCCGCCTGACCCGGCACGATCCCCAGCCGCTTCCGTAATCGGATCCCACACTGCTGACCCGCTTCCTGACCACCGTGACCCCCCGCCCGAGCGACAGTGGACAGGGCGCCGGGATGCTCCCGCGGGGGGCGTTGACGTCACCAGCGGTCGCCGCCTGGGTGAGCGCCCGTGAGGCGCCCGAACTCGTCGTGGATCGAATCATGGCTCAGCTGCCCCATGCGCGTACGGCTGGCGCTCTGATCGACGAGAGCACGTGCCGGGTCGGACTTCGCTCGACCCTCGCGCCGCTGGACGACGACCGCGGCATGCTGCTCACCATGACCACACTCCCTCGCCCCCGGTGGAGCTGTTTCCCGCTCTGCTCTACTGCTGGCTGCAGTGGTCATACCGCGAGGCCAACCCGCCGAGCGGACCTCCGCAGACGGCGCTGCCGCCCAGGAGCGCACACCCGGACGACTACGCCAGCGAGCTCACCGACTGGCTGGAGACGGCACTGCAACAGCACCGCGACCGTCCAGCCGTGACCCCGAGCACGCCAGGGGGAGCACTACAGTGGAGAACACCAACCGCGAAGGGGGCCACGGCACTTGGACGACGAGTACCGCGAGCCGGCACCCTTCGAATCGGCCCCTGCCCGAACCGCTACAGAGACCGAATGGCGGTTTGCCGCTCCGCGCCTGATCCTCGTCGAATGGCATGACGCCCACGCCGACTGGCACAACAGGGTCATGGCCGACGAATTGTTCGCATCGCCGACCAACCTCCCCAGAGAAGGGGTCGAGGCGCTCGCCTGCCCCTGCGGCAACTACAAGCAGCTCACCGTCGCCGGTACCTGGGGCGGGCCACTGTCCCTGCAATGCCCCTGCCCGAGCCCGCTTCGTGCGACCTCGGACGCGCCCTGGGCCATGAACCTGCTCAAGCGGCTCATCCTGTGGCACGCCGACGCCACCTCGGAACTGCGCCAACTCAACGACCTCATCATCGAGCACCACACGGCCCACCAGATCTACCGCGACCGGGTCACCGACCTCGTCGACAACAGCGCCGCCACCAGCACGGCGCACGACCTGCGGGCCCTGATGCACGCACCGATCCCAGACAACAACCTTCTGCCCCTGGCTCGCGCGGTAGCGCGACGCGAAGAGCGGGAAACTCGCCCCATGCGGCTGCGGCGGGCACTCAGGGAAGTACGCCTGACGCCCGAGGGCGAACGCCCCCGCTACGCCGGCGGGCCCCTGACCCGCTACCTGATCCGCGCGATGACCGCGCTCGCCGACTCAGACGACCGCGACCTGATGTTTACGGAGGAGGGCCACCGTCTACTGGACACCATCGACCGCGTGACCACGGATATCCAACAACACGATCCGGGTTCCACCACGCACCGGTGACGGCTGAGTCGTCCGCCGGCCTGGGGTATCGCCCGGTTGGTGGGGAAGGTGGCGGGCGACGACGAGGAGGGCTTCGATGTCGTCCATCGGTTGGTTGGTCTCGGGGTGAGCATGTACGAGGCGCCGCCAACACGGTGCTGTGACACCTTCTGGCCCCCGCCAGGGCGTCGGTGCCAACTCCTCTGAACACAGCGGTAGTTGGTCGACTCGGTAGCAGCGCAGACCTACCGAGTATCGCGACGCTACCGAGGTCCAGCAGGCTCGCCGCGCCGTCGCGGACCTGGTCCACGCGGTAGCCAGACACACGGATCCGGATACCCGCCTCGCCGCGTGGGATCTGTACGTAGCGCTACACAGCCTTGCTGAAAGCTAGTCGTGGGGTGAAGTCGCTACATCCGATTAGAGCGACGTACTCGGTGACATCGACGACGTCCTGACCCAACTGAAGGGGGAGGACGAGGTGTTGAGACGAAGCCATCCCGAGCTGGTCCAGCGAGTACGGCGTGCGGTCTCTTCCTGGCCGAGCGAACCGGCTTCCCAACTGGTTGGCCTCATGCCGCTGCTCGACGCCCTTGCCGACATCGCCGGAGCGTCCCCGCCACTGCAGATGCCGCCGACCATGTAGGTTTGCCTCTGGCAAGTTTCGACGCCCCCGGATCCTGGCTCCGCAGGACGGTCTGAATGCTGAGCGGCCAGAGGGGTTAACCATGGCTCTGTGGCGAGAACGCTCGAACTGCCGTGATCAGGAGGCTCGACCGGTCGCCGGTGCAGGATCACGCGGATCAGCCGTGTGCGCGTGCAGTGGCACAGAGGCCGTTTCGGAAGGAACTCTCAGTAGCCGCTTCGCCGGCCGCGTCGCCAAGCCCAGAGTGCACCGATAGCAGCTACCCCCAAGGCTCCGAAGGCGGCGTCGGCACCTCCGGGTGCGCCAGCAACCTTCGATGCGGCGAGGAATCCGGAAACGACGAGGACGTAGGGCAGGAAGAAGAGGACGGCGCGGCCGTTACGGATGGGATTCATGAGTCAAGTATCCTGATGTGTTCACGAGTTGGCCAGGGCGATTCCACGTGTCCGCCGGTTGATGATCCGTACCGCCCTTTCTCTGTCTGGGAACGAGACGTCCTGGAGAAAAGTGACGACGTAGGGGGCGGACTCCTTGGCCTCGGTGGGCTGTAGCCGGCGCCAGCAGCCGAGGGCGTTGCCGACGGCGCGAAGGGTGGTGCTGTGCTGAGGCCCGAGGTGGAGGTGCCACGCCCGAGCCATGAAGACCCAACTCTGCAGGCCGTAGCTGAAGTCCTGGTCGAGCCAGGCAATGTCACCGCGTACGAGGCCGACCGCCAGGGTATAGAGGTGGCTCGGTCCGAATTGGGCAGACAGTTCCACGAGCAGCTGATCGGCGTCGCGGGCCGCTTCGGCGAAGCGGTTCTGATTGGCGGTAACGCAGACGGCAACGAGCCGTCCTCGGTAGGGCTCGGGAAGCGGCTCGTACGGCCGGTCCGGCGGCACAGGTTCCAAGGTCTGCGGCTGCGGCTGCGGCTGCGGCAGATGTGTCGGCGAAGCGGCTGCTTGAGGCCAGCGCGCTGCGACAGGGGCCTGAGCCTCGCTGTCCAAGGGGGTGCTGGTGCCGTCGGTGTTGACCTGGATCACGGTCGTGTACTGAGCTTGCTCGTCCTGGATCACAGCGCGGATCGGCATCTCCAACGCGGCAGCCTCCAATTGGAGGTGCGCCAGGACCGCTTCATTGAGCGAGACGCCTGGCGGCGGTGTGAAATATTCCTCGTCAATGAAGCAGATCCCGTCGGGCGTGATCCGAACCTGCACCGCGTCTGGGGGTATGTCGCTCACTGCTGGTTCACCTGCTTGTCCGGGAGGAGGGGGATGGTGCTGATGCCGCTGGCGCTCGGGAAACCCGGCTCCGCCCACCCGCGATACCGCAGGCGCCAGGCGCCGTCCGTGAGCTCTTTCCGCGAGACGATGGCGATCTTGCCTTGGCGCGGGTAGTCGTCCACTACGTCGTTGCTGGCCACCTGATCGTTGCCCAGATAGAGGGCGACGTGCCCCGCCGAGCTGCCTGTGTCATAGAACAGCAGTGCTCCCGCGGGCGGTGACACGTCGCCCGGGTGCGCGAGTCCGGCGTCCACGAGCCGGTTCCAGTGAACGTTGGCCGTTGCTGATCCGGATGAGCCCCAACCGTAGGCCTGGGCCACGAAGTTGTCGCACATCCGGTACCAGCCCGTCTTGCCCGCTTCGTTCCGGGCGCTCGCGATGGCCTGGGCGGCGGTGCGCGGGTTCTTGACGTTGAACTTTGCCTTGGGGTCCTTGCCGCCGGAGGCGGCCGGGTCGTTGCAGCCCGTGCTGATCGAGGTCACGGCGTGGGTTCCCCAGGTCTTGGCGACGAGCGAGCCAGCTGCGGACTCCCACTTGGCGTACTCGTTGCGGTACTGCTCGGCGGGGCGCTGGATCGTGGCGGCGACCTTGGTGAGGGCCTTCTGCTGCCAGTTGTCGACCTTGGCAAGCCGGTCATAGAACTTCCCGGATGCGTACACCGGGTCGGTGAGCTCACTGACTGTGCCCCAGCCCTGCGAGGGCCTCTGCTGGAAGAGCCCCACACTGTCCGCGTGGCCGTGGTGCAGGTTGTTGAGGGTGCTTTCCTGCATGGCGACCGCCACGGCGATGACCGCGGCGCGCGGTGAAAGGCTCCTGGTCCGGGCGACGTTGGTGATGGTGGCCGCGTTGCGTACCTGACGAGCGGTCCACTTGGCGCTGTTCTGTGCACCTTCCGGATGCAGCGGAACCGTCACCTGGGTGCTGCCTGCTTCCTGCGCGCCGTCGAACTTTGGTTTCTCCCCTCCCGTACCGGCTCCACTTTCCCCGTCTCCGATCGGCTGAAGGCCGCTCTGGCAGGTGTTGGCGTTGGCCTGGGTTGTGGCACCGCTGACCGCGAGGACGCAGAGCGAGAGCACCGAGACGCCTGCCGCGGTGACACCTATGGCGGCCTTGCCGAGCCCGTTCATCCCCACCTCAACCATAAACATGTGTTGATGAAAGAAGGTCAGTGAACCTCACTCGCGGCGGAACGGCTACCCGCTTCAGTGGCTCCACCCTGTCGTACGGCTGCGTCCGCGCCGGGGAATCGTGTCGGCGAAACGCGGCTGGCCGCACGACTGGAGAGAAGGGCAGCGTGCTATCTAGCCACCCCAAACGGGCCGCACGCATAGAGAAGAATGCTCACTGAGCTGCACATATATGAACTGTCGCGACTTCAGGGCGCCTTCCAGCGAGCTGCGTCGCCCCGGTCGGTCGCCCAGGATGACTGCGCTCGCAATGGTTGCCTGAGGGGTGACGTGGCCTTGTCTATCAAATCATAAACGCTTGTTGTCAAGTTTGCGTGTATGTATCTTTCACCGTCACGGCCTGATTTCAGACCGACCTCCGTGACGAGGGTGGAAGGGAGTCGGGGGATGCCCGTTTCACAACATCTGGTGGATCTTGCAGCGAGTGGTGACATCGGCACCCTCGTGAACGGGCTGTCTCCGGACTGGGGCCCGTTCGGGAAGCTGGGCACAACAGGGCGGACGGTTATCCAGGCACTCATGGCGGGAGTCGTTCTCGTCCTGCTGGGACGCGCGATCCTCGGCGCTGTGCATCTCAAGGTCGGTGAGGGGCAGCACGACGTCGCCCAGGTCAGCAAGGGCAAGAAGGAGATCGCCGGCAGTCTCGTCGGGGCCTTCGTCGTCGCCTCGATAGGAACGATCTTCACGATCGTGTACGGGATGGGCATCTGATGGCCCGCCAGAACACTCGTGGCAGGGGTACCCGAGTCCTCATCGACGAGACGCCGACCGAAGTGCAGGGCGGAAAGCCCTGGTGGCGGGGGATGGCCATCACCGGAGCGGTATTCCTAGCGCTGGTCATCCTCGCGGTGCTCATGACCCTTTCCGGAGGTGGCGGCGGAGCCGGATCCGGCGGCTCGTCCGACGGCCAGAGCCAGACCGCACCGGCCGAGAAGAACACCACAGGAGGGGACACCAAGAGCACCGCGAAGAAGCTGGTCAACGGTGTCCCGGTCGGCTACAGCCACAACCAGGCCGGCTGTGTTCAGGCCGCCGTGAACTACCAGGTGGCGCGCTCGTCCGCCGCGTACTTCACCGACGAGAAGGCCCGGCACGCGACGCTCACCGCGATGATGACCAGTCAGGCGCTGGACCGGCAGATCCGCAACGACGACACCGGGATGCAGCAGGTCCTCACCTCGCTGGGCATCACCGCCGGGAGCGAAGACGAGCTGGTCGCGCGCGGTGCGGCGATGGGCACCCGGGTCACCACGTACACCGATCAGGTGGCCACCGTCGAGGTGTGGATGGCTGGACTCGTCGGCGTTACGGACAAGAACGCCCCGATGCCGGTATCCGCGTCGTGGACCACCTACACGCTGACCCTGCAGTGGCAGTCCGGTGACTGGAAGCTGAACGCGATCACTTCCGTCAACGGCCCGACCCCCCTGGATACCGGCAGCGACAACCCCACCAGCGTGGATGAGTTCCGCACGGCAGATCGGGAGTTCAATGCGCCCCCGTATGTCGGCTGAGACTCAGTATCGGGTACGGACCCGCCTCGTCTGGATAACCGGCCTGACCGCCACGCTCACCATCATGCTCGCCCCGGGCCAGGCCCAGGCGAACGACTTCTCCGACTGGTCCTGCAAGAACATTCCGTTCGCCGACAAGGTCTGCAACGTTGTCGAGAAGACGAACCAGGCGATCGATTTCGCAAGCGACCCCCTGGGGTACATCGCCCAGTTTTTCAACAACGCCGTGACCAGCATCTTCACCCAGATGATGAAGGCACTCGGCTCGACCACACGCATCGACTGGCAGGATCCGGGGTTTCTTCGGACCTACACCATGGCCTTTGCCGCCTCCACGGTGCTGACGGTCATCCTGTGGCTGATCGCCGTCGCCAAACGGGCGATTCAGGGGGTTCAGCCGCTCCAGGCGCTGGGGGAGTCCATCGGCTTTCTGCTGATGTCGGTCCTGGTCTCCGCCTTCGCACCGCTGGCGGTCGCCTACACCGTGCGGCTCTTCGACGAGGCCGCGGAGGCCATGTTCAAGCCGGTGGCCGGAGACGCCGCCGACATGGTGCTCACCGTCACGACGTCGATGCTCGCGCTGATGCAGATCCCCGGCGGCGCCATCATCGTGATCTTCTTCAGCCTGTCACTGCTGGCGGCGGTGGCCGGCGTGTGGCTGGAGCTCATCGTCCGCAACGCTTTGATCCTGTCCGGACTCGTCTTCGGGCCGACGGTGTTCAGCGGCTTGGTGGACCGCGACCTGTGGGGGCACACCAAGCGCTGGTGCGGCGTCATGGCCGCGATCATCGCATCGAAGTACGTGACGTTCACGGTCATCGCGCTCGCCACCGGAACGCTCGCTTCCGACAGCCCCAACAAGAGCCTGGGGCAGTCCTTCGCGACCGTCTTCACCGCGCTGGCGCTGTTGTTCCTCGCCTTCTACATGCCCTTCCAGCTCTCGAAGTTCCTTCCGGCGTTCGGCGACGAGGTGCGCGACATGTACGCCGCCCGCGACGACCTCAAGGGCCGGGCAAAGAACGTCGGCAATCAGGTGGGCGACTCCTACGGAGAACTCAAGTCGCGCATGGGCGGTGGCGACAGCGGCGGATCCAGCGACGACGGCGACGAGGGAGGGGACGACGCTGCGGACGGCGAGGCCCTGAGCGGGGACGGCGCGACCGAGGCCGGAGCGACCGAAGGAGCAGCTGCCGCGACCGGTGTCGGGGCGGTGGCCGTGGCCGCGAAGAAGGGGGTCGACAAGACCAAGGACGAGGCCGAAGCCGCCGTCGAACGCGGAGTCGACGGGGCAACCGCCGGTCTCGACTCCGGCGGTTCATCCGCTGCCTCGTCGGCGGGCGGCGATGCCGACGGTGGCGAGGGCCAAGCCCCTGGCGGGGACGCGCCGTCTGCCGGAAGCGCTCCTGGCTCCGCAGTCCCGGACAGCGCGACGGCGGGCGGGGAGCCGGTGGATCCCGCAGGCCCGCAGTCCTGGCC
>CBFHCJ010000033.1:0-22213 GCA_965654005.1 uncultured Streptomyces sp.
AGCGCTACCGGGGCGGCGCCACGGGCCGACTGTGGCTGCACGGGCAGCGGCTGCTCGCCGACCTCGACGGCCGCCTCGACTCGCCGATGTTCGTGGGCGGGCGGATCGCGTTCCTCTGCGACCACGAGGGCGTCGGGAACCTGTACTCGTGCGCGTACGACGGCTCCGACCTGCGCCGCCACACCGACCACGACGCCTTCTACGCCCGGCACGCCTCCAGCGACGGCACTCGGGTGGTGTACCAGTGCGCGGGCGACCTGTGGATCGTCGACGACCTGTCCCCCGACTCGCTCCCGCGTAGGCTCGACGTACGACTCGGCGGACCGCGCGCGGGGCGCCGCAAGTACCAGGTACCGGCCGCCCAGCACGTGGACGGGATCGCGGTCGACGAGACCGGGCGGGCCGGCGCGGTGGTCGTCCGCGGCAGCCTGTACTGGCTCACGCACCGGGACGGCCCCGCCCGTACGATCACGGATACCCCCGGCGTACGGGTCCGGCTGCCGGAGATGCTCGGTGCGGGCGGACAGGTCGCGTACATCACGGACGCGGAGGGCGATGGCGAGGACGCGATCGAGATGGCGTATCTGCCGCGGGCGTCCGGCGACCGAGAGCCGCGCCGACTGGCCTCCGGTGAGCTGGGTCGCGTCCTCGAAATGGTGTCGGATCCGCAGGGCGAGCGGCTCGCGATCGCCTCGAACGACGGACGGCTGCTGCTGATCACCGTGTCCGACGAGACGGCCACCGCCACGGGCACGGAGGAGACCGAGGAGCCGGAAGGCTCGGGCACGGGGAAGTCGGAGGAGCCGGAAGGCACGGTCACCGAGCTGATCCGGTCCGTCAACGGGCCGGTACGGGACCTGGCGTTCTCCCCGGACGGGGCGTGGCTGACCTGGTCGCACCCGGGGATCGGCCGGTCGCTCAGGCAGATCAAGATGGCGCGGATCTCCCGGACGGGACAAGGGAACCGGTTGATCGTCGACGTGACGAACGGCCGCTTCGAGGACGAGAACCCGGTGTTCACCCGGGACGGCCGCTACCTGGCGTTCCTGTCCTGGCGCGGTTTCGACCCGGTGTACGACGTGCACACCGGGGACCTGTCCTTCCCGCTGGGCTGCCGCCCGTACCTGGTGCCCCTGTCCTCGGCGACCCCGTCCCCCTTCGCGCTGAACCCGGAGGGACGACCGGCGGCCGGCGGCCTCGATCCTCTGGAGGAGGAAGGCGACGGGGTGGTGACCGTCGAGATCGAGGGTCTGGAGAACCGGGTGACACCGTTCCCGGTCCCGGCCTCGAAGTACTCGGAGCTGCGTCCGGTCGTCGGCGGCGGCCTGGTGTGGCTGCGCTGGCCGATCTCGGGCGCGCTGGGCGAGACGTTCGTGAACCCGGACGACACCTCGGGCCGCCCCACCCTGGAGCACTTCTCCATCAGCAAGGCGAAGAAGTCCGAACTGGTCGGCCATCTGGACTGGTTCGCGGTGAGCGGGGACGGGACGCGGCTGGTGGTCGTCGACGAGGGCGATCTGCGGGCGGTTCCGTCGACCGAGTCCGGCGACGCCGACACGACGGTCTGGATCGACATGCGCCGGATCATGCACGAGGTGGACCCGGCGGCGGAGTGGCGCCAGGCCTACGCGGAGGCCGGCCGGCTCATCCGGGCCTACTTCTGGGAACCCGGCATGTGCGGCATCGACTGGGACGCGGTCCTGGAGCAGTACCGCCCGCTGGTCGCGCGGGTAGCGTCGCCGGACGAGTTCGCCGACCTGCTGCGCGAGGTGCTGGGCGAGTTGGGCACGTCGCACGCGTATGTGTCGCCGGCGCGGCGCAACGAGGGCCCGCCGCACTACCAGCGCTTCCAGGGCCTGCTGGGCGCCAACTTCGTACGGCGTGACGGGCACTGGGTGGTGAAGCGGATCCTGCCGGGCGAGTCGTCGGACTCCAAGGCACGCTCGCCGCTGGCCGGCACCGGAATCCGCGAGGGAGCCGTCCTGACCCATGTGGACGGGCGGCCGGTGGACCCGGTGACGGGCCCGTATCCGCTGCTGGCGGGGGCGGGCGGTACGACGGTGGAGCTGACGTTCGCCCCGGCGGACGGGGAGGGCGGGCCCCGCCGAGTGGCCGTGATCCCGCTCATCGACGAACGGCCGTTGCGCTACCAGGACTGGGTGGCCAAACGCCGTGCGGTCGTACGCCGGCTGAGCGGCGGCCGATGCGGGTACCTGCACATCCCGGACATGGGAGGCTCGGGCTGGGCACAGTTCAACCGGGACCTGCGGATGGAGGTCTCGCGGCCGGCGCTGATCGTGGACGTACGGGGCAACGCGGGCGGCCACATCAGCGAACTGGTCATGGAGAAGCTCACCCACACGATCCTGGGCTGGGACCTGACGCGCAACGCCCAGCCGGTGTCGTACACCTCGAACGCCCCGCGCGGCCCGGTGGTCGCGCTGGCCGACGAGGCGACGTCCTCGGACGGCGACATGATCACGGCGGCGTTCAAGCTGCTGAAACTCGGCCCGGTGGTGGGCCTGCGCACCTGGGGCGGCGTGGTCGGTATGACGGGCCGTCACCGTCTGGGGGACGGCACGGTGATCACGGTTCCGATGAACGCGGCGTGGTTCGACGCGTACGGCTGGTCGATCGAAAACCACGGCGTCTCCCCCGACCTGGAGATCGAACGCACCCCGCTGGACTGGGCGGAAGGCCGTCACAGGCAACTCTCGGACGCGGTCGAACTGGCCCTCGGCCTCCTGGACACCAACCCATCGGCAACCCCACCGGACTACAGCGAGGTCCCGGACAGAACCCGCCCGAAACTCCCGCCGAGAACGACGGGTTAGCCCGACCCCTACCGCAAAAGTGGGGTGCCCTCACAGCAGAGGGCACCCCAGCTCACCGGCCGAAGCCGGGCGCAGCGACTACGCGTCGTAGTCCATGTTGAAGCGGTCCTCGTCGTCCGGCAGCGTCCGCCTGTCCTCCTGCGACTGGCTGCCACGCTGCTGGGACTGCTGGCCACGCTGCTGGGACTGCTGGCCACGCTGCTGCGACTGCTGGCCACGCTGCTGAGCCTGCCGCTTCGCCTGCTCGGCCTTCTGCTTCGCCTGCTCGGGCTTGTCCTGGTTCTGGTCCTTCATGCCCATGTGGGTTCACTCCCGTGGTGGGTGAGGGGATTGGGCCTCGACCAGACTGACACGCGCCGAACACGCACGCATTTCGATCAGTTACGCAGCGTACGGCGCCGCAGCTCATCGGCCTCGCCGTCGGCCCCCACCAGCCCCGTACCGACCCCCTCGAGTTCGCCGCATCGCGCTACATCTCGAAGGTCACGGTCATGGGAGCGTGATCCGACCACCGTTCGTCATGGCCGGCCGCCCGCTCGACGACCGCCTTGACGGCCCGACCCGCGAGCCCCGGAGTCGCCACGGCCAGGTCGATCCTCCATCCCGTGTCGTTGTCGAAGGCACGCCCGCGGTACGACCACCAGGTGTACGGCCCCTCGACGTCCGGATGCAGCGCCCGGACCACATCGACGTAACCGCCGTCCTCGGGGTCGAAGACCCGGCCCAGCCACTCCCGCTCCTCCGGCAGGAACCCGGAGTTCTTCTGGTTGCCGCGCCAGTTCTTGAGGTCGGCCTCGCGGTGGGCGATGTTCCAGTCGCCGCACACGATCACCTCACGGCCGTCGGCGGCGGCCCGCTCCCGCAGCTCTTTCAGATGACCGAGGAACTCGGTCATGAACCGGAGCTTCTCGTCCTGCCGTTCGGTGCCGACCTCGCCGGAGGGCAGATACAGACTGGCCACCGTGACGCCCGGCAGGTCGGCCTCGACATACCGCCCGCTGCCGTCGAACTCGGCCGACCCGAAGCCGACGCGTACGCGGTCGGGTTCGCGCCGTGTGTAGAGGGACACCCCGGCCCGGCCCTTCGCGGCGGCGGGCGCGTGCACGACGTGCCAGCCGTCGGGGGCCCGCACGCCCTCGGGAATCTGCCCCGGTTCGGCCCGCACCTCCTGAAGGCACAGCACGTCGGCGGAGGTCCCGGCCAGCCACTGCGCGAAACCCTTCTTCGCGGCGGCGCGGATCCCGTTCACGTTCACGGAGGTCACTGTGAGCACGCCGGAACCCTACCGGCACACTGAAAACGTACCGGCCTCGGGCAGTGCATAGATGTACTATATTTTCGCATGAATATTCGCCGGGTCCCCTTCGATCATCCCGACGCCGTCAAGCTGAACGACCAGGTCCAGGCCGAGTACCACGTCCGCTACGGCGACGGGGGCGACGCCACCCACCTGGACCCGGCGGACTTCGAACCCCCGGCCGGGCTCTACCTGATCGCGTACGACGAGCGGGAACGTCCCGTCGCCACGGGCGGCTGGCGCACCCAGGACGAGAACGACGAGGGGTTCCGGGACGGGGACGCCGAGCTCAAGCGCATGTTCGTCATAGCCGAGATGCGCGGACTGGGCCTCGCGCGTCGCATGCTAGCCGAGTTGGAGGAGGACGCCCGCGCGGCCGGCCGTACCCGCATGGTCCTGGAGACGGGCACCAAGCAGCCGGAGGCCGTGGCCCTGTACACCTCCAGCGGCTACGAGCCGTGCGGGAAGTTCGGCTACTACCGCTTCCACGAACTCAGCCTCTGCTTCGCGAAGCCGCTCGGTGGGGCGGCGCCGGTCGGGCCAGGCGGAACAGGACCGCGGACCGGGCCTCAGCGAGGTGAGAGCTGACGCCGGAACCGGGATTGATGTGGTGGTCGAGCTTCTCGGACCGTCGCGTGGGTGAGCTCGTCCTTGTCGGTCCCCCAGCCGACGACGATCTCATCGGAGCCCGTCCACGGCGAACCCACGGAACCCATCGCGGACAGACCTGCGAGCAAGGGCAGATCGAGGTGACCGGCGGCGGCCGCATCCGGTACCTCCTGGACACCGCTCGCGACACCTGCTGGATCACCTTCGCAGGCACCGGACACCCGCGAGCCACAGACCGCCGCTGAGCCGACACAGCTGGGTGGGCGGCGGAACGGGACGGCGCGACCGGCTGCTCCCAGGGCATTTCCAGATCCCCGTACCCCGCCTCGGCTACCGACTGGCCCTGGATTACAAGGTCGATGACCGCGGACCACAGGGTAGTTGGCAGGGAGCAGGCGGTAGTGGATGGCCCAAGAGCAGCGAACTCGACATCTGCAACCCGAAGACAGCCGCCCCCGGCCACCCGGTGAAAGGCCACGCGAAGAACACCCCAACACCCGATCGTGGCCAGCCCCGGACGCCCGGGGCTGGCCGCGATGCCTTCAGCATCCTGCGACAGCGCTGACCCGGCCTGCCCCGAGGACCGCTGCCATCCATCACCCCGAACAAGCTCGAACTGGCCCCGGAAACGACGAAGATCCCGACCGATCATGAAGATCGGCGGGATCTCGTCAACCACTCTTGAGCTGACTCAAGAACAGCCGTGCGTGGACCTGAGGGGATTCGAACCCCTGGCCCCCTCGATGCGAACGAGGTGCGCTACCGGACTGCGCCACAGGCCCTTGCAACGAGTGAAACTCTAGCATCCCCATCCGAGTGCTTGGTAATCCGTTCCTGGCTGGTCAGCCGAGGGGGTGAGGAGCGGTCACGCAGCCGGGGTCGGGCCGACGCCCGGCACCCGAGCCGTATGCGCGCCGCGCGGGCGTCACTCGTTGGCAGCGCGCGGCCGCTCTCCGTCCTCGTACTGGTCGAACAGCGGGGTGCGCCCCCGCTCGCGGGAACGTCGCGCGGAGGCCGCCCGCCGGGCGTCGCTGCGTCCGTTGTCGCCGGACTGCGTCCGCTCCTCGGCCCCGGCCTCTTCCGGATCGGGCTCGGCGCCTGCCTCGGTCACCCCAGGAACGGGCGCCGCCGACTCCGCCGTACTCGAGCGGGCCGAGCTCCACGCGTCCGACGCTCCGAGGTCCACGCTCGGCGTCGCCCGCGGAGCGACCGGCGCGGTCACATACGTCGGCAGCGGCACCGGCACCGGATCCCAGCTCTCCCCGTGCCCCGGTCTGCGCTGCCGCTCGCGCTGCTGGTCCACCCACTCGGCGTGGTCGGTCTGCTCGACGAGCGCCCGGCGGTCGGCCGCGAGCGCGGACAGTCCGGGGTCACTCTCCGGCTCAGGTCCCTCCTCAGGCTCGTCCGCGTCGGAGTCGACCGGGGACCGCCGCCTCGGCTGCCGCTCCCGCAGCCGCTGCGCCGCGGCCTCGGCCCGGCGGCGGTCCATCGTGTAGGTGAACCGCTTGCGCTCCTGTGCCCGCAGATACGCGATGTACGCGCTCAGCAGCACGGCGGGCACGCCCGGCGCCCACAGGAAGGCGAGCCCCCCGACCGCGGCGACGATCGCACCGAGCGTGAACGCGAGGAACAGCACCACCGTCGTACGCCGTCGGCGCGCCAGCACCTTCGAGCGCCGGGCGCGCGCCACGGCCTCCGCCGAGGGCGCCTTCCGCGCCCGGGGCATGCTCTTGCCCGCAGGTGTACGCGCGGCCGTCGGTTCGGACGTGGACTTGGGTACCCCGCGAACCACCGGCCCCCGCCGGGTCGGTTCCTCGGGTTCCACCCGTGCCCGCGCCTGCTGCCCGGTCGGCGGCACGGCGAAGGCCCGGACGTCCACCGAGCCGGTGACGCCGTCCGGATCGACGCGCTGCTCCCCCTCTTCGGTGGAGCGCGCCCGCAGGTCCTTGGCGTATCGGCGCTCCATGCCCGCCCGTCCGGAAAGCAGCCGGATGGCGGTGCTGAAGCGTTCCGTCGGACGAGACTCGTTCAGCTCGTCCTGCCTACGGAGCCACATCGGCACCAAGTAGGCGGCCCAGGCCCCGACAATGACTGCGTAGATGAGGCCGCTGCTGCTCACGCCTCACACGGTAGAGGGGTTTGCGTGAGGCCATCTGCCAATTGGGCCGGTGTGTCGCACGATCTGGCTGATATTTCGAACTTTTTTTGGGACCGATGCGATCAGCAGGCCAACGGGACCGCCAATTCATTGCCCGGAGACGATCGCCGCCCGATCACTTTCGAACAAATTTTTTATTTCCCGGGGTGTGTCTGCTGTGAGCGTGCCCGGTGCCAGCGCGCGAGCAACCCCTCGGGCACCTCTTCCGCTGTGAGCGCGAACACCAGGTGGTCCCGCCAGGCCCCGTCGATGTGCAGATAACGGGGCCGGAGCCCCTCCTCGCGGAATCCGAGTTTCTCCACCACCCGGCGGCTCGGTCCGTTCTCGGGGCGAATGCAGACTTCGATGCGGTGCAGCCCGATGGTCCGGAAGCAGTGGTCGACGACGAGCGCCACGGCCGTCGGCATCACCCCGCGGCCGGCGACCGCCTGGTCCACCCAGTAGCCGACGTGGCCCGAGCACATGGAGCCCCAGGTGATCCCGGCCACCGTCAACTGCCCGACCAGCCGCCCCTGGTACTCGATGACGAAGGGCAGCATCCGGCCCTTGTTGGCCTCGCCGCGCAGATGCCGGACCATCTGGCGGTAGGTCGGCCGGTGCGCTATCGGGCCGCTGGGCGCGGGCGGCGGAACGGTCGCCTCCCACGGCCGCAGCCAGTCCCGGTTGCGGCGGTTGACCTCGCGCCATGCCCGCTGGTCGCGCGGTTTTATCGGCCGGAGAACGACGTCGCCGTCCGCCAGCTCGACGGGCCAGGACGGGCTGTTCAGCTCGCACCCCCACTCGGTCTGGAGCGGTCCTCGCCGGCCGGGGACCCGCTCGCGTCGGCCGGGGACCCGCCCGTGTCGGCCGGGGACCCGCTCGCGTCGGCCCTGGGGTGGTCACCGCCGCGGATCTGGTCCACGGCGTGGACCAACAGGGGCTCCAGGACGGCCAGTCCGTCCTTCACCCCGCCGGTCGATCCCGGCAGGTTGACGATCAGTGTCCCCTCGGCCACCCCGGCGAGTCCCCGGGAAAGCGCCGCCGTGGGCACCTTCTCTCTTCCGAACGCCCTGATGGCCTCGGGAATGCCCGGCACCTCGTAGTCGATCACCGCGCGGGTCGCCTCGGGGGTGCGGTCGGTGGGCGAGATGCCGGTGCCGCCGGTTGTCACGATCACGTCATAGCCCGCCCGGGAGCCGACCCGCAGCGCGTTCTCCACCGGGTCCCCGTCCGGGACCACCCATGGTCCATCGACCGCGAAGCCGAACCGGATGAGCGCCTCCGCGATCAGGGGGCCGCCCCGGTCCTCGTAGACGCCTGCCGCCGCGCGGTTCGACGCGGTCACGACCAGGGCCGCGTACGGCGCCGTCAGGGCGCCGCCGATCGGCGGCTCGACCGGTGCCGTCATGCCCGGCTCCAGTCGCCCGACTTCCCGCCCGTCTTCTCCTCCACGCGCACGTCCGTGATCACTGCGCCCTTGTCGACCGCCTTGACCATGTCGATCACGGTCAGCGCCGCGACACTGACCGCTGTGAGCGCCTCCATCTCGACGCCCGTGCGGTCGGTGGTCTTCACGGTGGCCGTGATCTCGACGGCGTCGTCCACGACCGACAGATCCAGCTTCACACCCGACACCGACAACGGATGACACAGGGGAATCAGGTCCGGGGTGCGCTTGGCGCCCATGATGCCCGCGATGCGAGCGGTGGCGAGCGCGTCGCCCTTGGGGACGCCCTCACCGCGCAGCAGCTCGACCACGCGCGGCGAGACCAGGACGCGGCCAGTGGCGCGCGCGGTGCGGTGGGTCACGTCCTTCCCGGAGACGTCGACCATGCGGGCTGCTCCCGCGTCGTCGATGTGGGTCAGTCGATCCTGCGAACTCATGTGCTGCGGCGCTCCCGGTCCGGGCCCGCCACGGTACGGCGCGCGGGCCTGTTGTGCGCGACACGGTACCGCCAAGTCGGCGCGGTCGGCCGAGCAAGGTCCCACAATCGGACCGCCCGGTCGGCGTCCCGCCCGCCCCGGCCACTCGGCGACGGCGAGGCCATGGTGGCCTGGGGCTTCATCCGCCTCTCGGCCTGGGGTTTCGTCCGCCTCTCGGCCTGGGGTTTCGTCCGGCTCTCGGCCTGGGGTTTCATGGGGCACCTCGCGGGGTCGAAACCCGGCCGCTCGGCCGCTCGGCCCCCGGCCCCGGGCCCCGGGCCCCGGGTGAAACCCGAAACCGACCCGGGCCGTCAGCCGAGCAGGACCACCTCGACCTCGGTGCCCGGCTCGACCGACGTGTCGTCCTCGGGGACGACGATCAGCGCGTCGGCGTGCGCCAGGGCCGCGATCAGGTGCGATCCGGCGCCGCCCACCGGGGTCACCGTCCCGTCGGCGTACATCCCGCGCAGGAACTGCCGACGACCCGCGGGTGAGGTCAGCGCCTTGTCCGACTTCAGGACCGCCCTGACTCTGGGGCGGTGCACGTCCTCCAGGCCCATCAGGGCGCGGATCGCGGGGCGTACGAAGAGTTCGAAGGAGACGTACGACGACACCGGGTTGCCCGGCAGCGCGAGCAGCGGTGTGTGGTCGGGGCCGATGGAGCCGAAGCCCTGGGGCTTTCCGGGCTGCATGGCGAGCTTGCGGAACTCGACGCCGCTGCCCGCCTCGGCCTCGTCGCCGACGGAGGAGAGTGCCTCCTTGACGACGTCGTACGCCCCCACGCTCACCCCTCCGGTGGTGACCACGAGGTCCGCGCGGACGAGCTGGTCCTCGATGGTCGAGCGGAGCGTGTCGGCGTCGTCGGCGACCGCGCCGACCCGGTAGGCGATGGCTCCGGCGTCCCGGGCGGCGGCGGTGAGGGCGAAGCTGTTGGAGTCGTAGATCTGGCCGCTCGCCAGTTCCTCGCCGGGCTGGACCAGTTCGGTGCCGGTGGAGAGCACCACCACACGCGGACGCGGGCGCACACGTACCGTCCCGCGGCCGATCGCGGCGAGCAGCGCGATCTGCGGCGGGCCGAGGACGGTGCCGGCTTCGAGGGCGCGGTCACCGGCCTGCACGTCGCTGCCCTTCGCCCGTACGTGCGCGCGCGCCTCGGCCGGGCGGTGCACCCGCACCTGCCCGGACGCGCCCTCGGGGGACAGACTTCGGGCCCGCATCCCAAAGACCGGGCCGCCGCCGAGACCGCCGTCGGTCCACTCCACGGGGACGACGGCGTCCGCGCCGGGCGGCAGCGGGGCGCCCGTCATGATCCGGGCGGCCTGGCCCGGACCCACATGGAGCAGACCGGCCGACCCCGCCGCGACGTCTCCGATCACCGTGAGGACGGCCGGGAACTCCTCGCTCGCGCCCGCGACATCCGAGACCCGCACCGCGTACCCGTCCATCGAGCTGTTGTCGAACGGCGGCAGGGAGACCGGCACCGTGACGTCGTCGACCAGGACGCAGCCCTGGGCGTCGAGCAACTGCAGCTCGATGGGCTCCAGGGGGCGGACGGTGGCGAGGATGTCCCCCAGGTGTTCGTCCACCGACCAGAAGTGGTCCTGACCGGCGGTGCGGGTCGCGGCGGCGCTCAAAATCGCTACATCTCCTCGGCTACGAAACTGCGAAGCCAGGTCCGGAAGTCCGGGCCCAGGTCTTCACGTTCGCACGCGAGTCTGACAATGGCACGCAGATAGTCGCCACGGTCACCGGTGTCATAGCGGCGGCCCTTGAAGACGACGCCGTGCACCGGGCCGCCGACCTTTTCGTCCTCGGCGAGCTGCGTGAGGGCGTCGGTGAGCTGGATCTCTCCGCCGCGGCCCGGCTCGGTCTTGCGCAGTATGTCGAAGATGTGCGGGTCGAGGACATAGCGGCCGATGACCGCGTAGTTCGACGGGGCGTCCTCCGGGTCCGGCTTCTCGATCAGCCCGGACACCTTCACCACGTCGCCGTCCTCGGTGGCATCGACGGCCGCGCACCCGTAGAGGTGGATCTGCTCCGGGGCGACCTCCATGAGCGCGATCACGCTGCCGCCGCACCGCTCCTGGACCTCGACCATGCGGGCCAGCAGGGGGTCGCGCGGGTCGATCAGGTCGTCGCCGAGGAGGACGGCGAAGGGCTCGTGGCCGACGTGCGGGGCGGCGCACAGGACCGCGTGGCCGAGACCCTTGGGGTCGCCCTGGCGGACGTAGTGCATGGTGGCCAGGTCGCTGGACTCCCGGACCTTCGAGAGCCGTTCGGCGTCGCCCTTCTTCTCCAGGGCTGACTCGAGCTCGTAGTTGCGGTCGAAGTGGTCCTCGAGGGGGCGCTTGTTGCGACCGGTGACCATCAGGACGTCATCGAGCCCCGCGGACACCGCCTCCTCGACCACGTACTGGATCGCGGGCTTGTCGACGACCGGCAGCATCTCCTTGGGAGTGGCTTTGGTGGCCGGCAGGAACCGGGTGCCGAGGCCTGCCGCGGGAATGACAGCCTTGGTGATCCTGGGGTGGGACTCAGTCATGTCCGCAACCATATCCGGTGGCTATGTGCGGAAACTGTGGGTCCGCTCGGTTGGCCCTCATATGACAGCTTTTAGGAAGGCAGGGCGGTGACCTGTGGTTCCCATGGAACGCGAGACCGAGTCTGACAAGCGAATGTTGCGGCGAGGGTTCCTCGCGATGAGACACAGGTTGACGCCGGATGACGTGCGCGAGGCGGGCGCCGCGCTCGCCGAGCGGGCACTGCGGCTGCCCGAGCTGGCACACGCGCGCGTGGTGGCCGCGTACGTCTCCGTGGGGAGCGAACCCGGCACCCTCGCCCTCCTGGACGCGCTGCGCGCGCGGGGCGTGCGCGTGCTGCTCCCGGTGCTCCTGCCGGACAACGACCTCGCCTGGGGCACGTACGCAGGCCCGGACTCCCTCGTGAGCGTCCGGCACGGCGGAAAGATGGCCCTCCTGGAGCCCGCGGGCGAGCGCCTGGCCCCGGAGGCCGTCCAACAGGCCAACGCCGTGCTTCTGCCCGGCCTGGCCGTCGACGCGCGCGGCATGCGTCTGGGGCGCGGCGGGGGCTCGTACGACCGCGTGCTGGCCCGTCTGGAGCGCGCGGGCGCCGACCCCGCGCTCGTGGTGCTCCTGTACGACGCGGAGGTCGTCGAGCGCGTCCCCGAAGAGGCGCACGACCGCCCGGTGCACGCGGTGGTGACCCCCTCGGGTGTGCGCCACTTCCGCCGGTCCTCCCGCTAGCCCTGGGGACCGGGTACGGGATGTACGGGAGCTGAACGAGCACGTACGGAAGCTGCGGACCCCGTGGCCCCTTTGCCCCCCTTGGCCCCTAACGCGAACCGGCCCTCCACGCGCGCGTGGAGGGCCGGTCTCGTCATGCGGCGGTCGTCAGGGCTTGAGCACCAGAGTGTCGGTCGTGCTCTTGTCGACCGCGTCCTTCGAGAAGTTCCACGAGAGCAGTTCGCCCTTGGCCCATTTGTCCGTCTGGTCGGTGTAGTGGGCGCTGTAGGCGTGGCCCGAGGCCCCGGCGAGGTTGATCCACTTGGACTTGTCGAGGTCGTCCAGGTTGACCACCATCCGCATCGACGGCACCCAGACGACGCCGTAGCCGCCCGCCGCGTTCCAGCCGGTGGCGTTCACGGTCGCCTCGCCGCCGTCGAGCTTCCAGGGGCCGCGGTCGAGCATGTACTGCAGGATGTCGGGGCCCTCGGTACCCAGGGTCTGGTTCTTCAGGAACAGGCGGTGCAGCCGGCCCCAGCTCCAGGTGTCCATGTCCTTGCCGAGCTTGGCGGTCAGCTCCCAGGTCGCGTCCTTCATGGCGCGCGCGAACAGCTCGTCTCGCGTCGTGGTGGCCGGGTCGGTGCGCGTCTTGGGCGTCTGCCACCAGTCGTTCTTCTCGTCGTCGTTGATGTTGCGCACCACCTCGAACCAGCGGTCGCCGCCGTCCGGCTGCGCCTGGTCCGGTTCGCGCTCGCCGCACTCGCGCACCTTCTGGTCCTCGTCCGCGGGCCCGGTGTTGTCGGCCGGCTCGACCCACAGGCACTGGCCCTTGACCCGCAACTCCTTGGGCAGCTTGTTGCCGAAGGCGAGCTTGAGGATGTTGCGCCAGACGGAGTTGAAGTACGCGGCCGCCGCCGAGTCTGCGTCCTGGGTGTAGTCCCAGCCCTCCAGCAGCTTCTGCGCCTGGCGGACGTGCTTGTCGGAAACGTCGATCTTGAGCAGTTCGGGCACCAGGAGCTTGGCGATCTCGCTGCTGTTGTCGAGCTGCATCTGCCGCATGTCGTCGGTCGAGATCTTGCCGCCGCCCTTGATCTTCGACTCGATCAGGTCGGCGATCCGCTGGCTGCGGGTTCCGTAGCCCCAGTCCGTGGTGAGCGTGTAGGGGTACTTGTCCTTGTCGATCACTGCCTGGTTGGCGGTGACGATGTAGCCGCGCTTCGGGTTGTACTCGTAGGGCAGCGCGTCCTGCGGAATGTAGCCGGTCCACTCGTACTTGGAGTCCCAGCCCGGCGCCGGGATCGAGCCGTCGTCGCCCTGCGCCCGCATGGGGATCTTGCCCGGCAGCTGGTAGCCGATGTTTCCCTTGGTGTCGGCGTAGACCAGGTTCTGCGAGGGCACGTCGAAGGACTGGGACGCCTTGCGGAACTCCGTCCAGTTCGACGCCCTGTCGATCGCGAAGACGGCGTCCATGGAGGTGCCCGGGTCCAGCGCGGTCCAGCGCAGCGCGATGGCGTAGCCGTCGCCGCGGTCGGGAGCGGCGGTGTCGACGGTGGCCTTCTTGCCGACCTTGACGAGTTCGTCGTCGCGGTCGGACAGCAGGGGCATGTTGTCGTTCGCCTCACGGACGACGATCTTCTTGGGTTCGGCCCCGGCGATCTTGATGGTCTCCGTGCGGGTGGTGAACGGCTTCACCTTGCCGTCGTAGAGGTAGCCGTCGCCGGACAGCTTCTCCAGGTAGAGGTCGGTGACGTCGACGTCGGAGTTGGTCATGCCCCAGGCGATGTTCTGGTTGTGCCCGATGATCACACCGGGCATCCCGGCGAAGGTGTAGCCGGTGACGTCGTAGTGGCAGTTGCTGGAGACGGTCGTGCAGTGCAGGCCCATCTGGTACCAGACCGACGGCAGCGAGGCCTCCAGGTGCGGGTCGTTGGCCAGCAGCGGCTTGCCCGTGATCGTGTACTTCCCGGCGACGACCCAGGAGTTCGAGCCGATGCCGTTGCCGTTCACGCCGACGGCCGTCGGGACGTCGTCCAGGACCTGGTAGAGGCCCGCCAGCTGGCTCTGCAGGGTGGAGGGGGCCGAGGTCGACGCCGAGGTCCCGGTCGTCGACCGCGTGCCCGTCGCACTCGTCGTGCCCGTCGTCGTCGTGCTCGTCGTCGTCGCGCCCGTCGTGCTCGTCGAGGAGTCCTGCTCGAACGCCTTGGTGATGGCGTTGTACTGGCCCTCCTGGACGATCGGCTTGTTGCGGTCGTACGGGTACTCCGGGTACAGGTCCGCGATCTGCTTCGGGCCGAGGCGGCTGGTCATCAGGGAGCGGTCGATCTCGTCCTGCATGTTGCCGCGCAGGTCCCAGGCCATCGCCTTGAGCCAGGAGATCGAGTCGACGGGGGTCCACGCCTCGGGCTTGTAGTCGTTGGTGAGGCCGAGGGCGGCGTACTCCAGGGAGATGTCCTTGCCGTCCTTGCCCTTCAGATAGGCGTTGACCCCCTTGGCGTACGCCTGGAGGTACTTCTTCGTGGAGGCCGACAGCTTGGTGTCGTACTCCTCCTGTGCCACCCGGTCCCAGCCGAGGGTGCGCAGGAACTCGTCGTTCTTGACCTGGCTCTTGCCGAACATCTCGGACAGGCGTCCGGACGTCATGTGGCGGCGCACGTCCATCTCGTAGAACCGGTCCTGCGCCTGGACGAAGCCCTGCGCCATGAACAGGTCCTCGTCGGACGAGGCGTAGATCTGCGGAATACCGTAATTGTCACGCTTGACGTCGACGGGGCCCGACAGGCCTTCGAGGGTGATCGTGCCCTTGGTCTGCGGAAAGGAGGCGCGGACCGTGCTCACGGACCAGTAGCCGCCGAATCCGACGCCTCCCACAAGGGCCAGAACCAGGACGATCAGTAGCAGTCGGGCTCTGCGCCCCTTCTTCCTGCCGGACTTGCCGGGCTTCTGGCCGGAAGAGGCGGTGGTGTTGGGGGGCATCGCTGTCCTTGCTGTCCTAACACGAGCGGCAGGGCGGGCTGTGCTTTCTACTGAGCGCTGGAGCAACCATAGGCGCAGGGCCCGGCCCGCCTTGACGCGGAGTCGGGAACCGGCCCGGAGGGCGTTCGATCATGCCCCTCCGAGTACCAAGAAAGCGTCAAGAATTAGGTAAGCTAATGAAGTACTTGCACTGAAGACCTCGGCAGCACCGGGTTTCACGTGCTCGGATGAGGCGTTCGCATCGCGGCGCCCGGATCGGCGAGAAGGGAACGGCCGCTGACTGTCCACCATCTCAACCAGCTCCTGCTCGTCTGCTCGCTCGTTCTGCTCGTCGCGGTGGCAGCGGTTCGGATCTCGTCGCGCAGCGGGCTCCCCAGCCTGCTCGTCTACCTCGGCATCGGCATCGCCATGGGCCAGGACGGCGTCGGCATCCAATTCAACAATGCCGAACTGACCCAGCTCATCGGATACGCCGCCCTCGTCGTCATCCTGGCCGAGGGCGGTCTCAGCACGAAGTGGAAGGAGATCAAGCCGGCCCTCCCGGTGGCCTCGACCATGGCACTCCTCGGTGTCGCGGTGAGCGTCGGCGTCACGGCCGCCGGCGCGCACTACCTGAGCGGTCTGGAGTGGCGGCAGGCGCTCATCATCGGCGCGGTGGTGTCGTCGACCGACGCGGCGGCGGTCTTCTCGGTGCTGCGGAAAGTCCCCCTCCCCGCGCGCGTGGCGGGCGTCCTGGAGGCCGAGTCCGGGTTCAACGACGCCCCGGTGGTCATCCTCGTCGTGGCCTTCTCCGCGGCCGGTCCGGTGGAGCACTGGTACGTGCTGCTGGGCGAGATACTCCTGGAGCTGGCCATCGGCGCCGCCATCGGCCTCGCGGTGGGCTGGCTCGGCTCCTGGGGCCTGCGGCACGTGGCGCTGCCCGCCTCCGGCCTCTACCCGATCGCCGTCATGGCCATCGCGGTGACGGCCTACGCGGCCGGCGCGCTGGCACACGGCAGCGGCTTCCTCGCCGTGTACCTCGCGTCGATGATGCTCGGCAACGCGAAGCTGCCGCACTGGCCCGCGACGCGCGGTTTCGCCGAGGGGCTCGGCTGGATCGCCCAGATCGGCATGTTCGTCCTGCTCGGTCTGCTGGTGACCCCGCACGAGCTGGGTGACGACGTCCTGCCCGCCCTCGTCATCGGCCTTGCGCTGACCATGGTGGCGCGGCCACTGAGCGTGGTGGTGAGCCTGACGCCGTTCCGGCTGCCGTGGCAGGAGCAGACGCTGATGTCGTGGGCCGGGCTGCGCGGTGCGGTGCCCATCATCCTGGCGACGATCCCCATGGTGAACGGCGTCGATGCCAACCGCCGCATCTTCAACATCGTCTTCATCCTCGTCGTCGTCTACACCCTGGTCCAGGGGCCGACACTGCCGTGGCTGGCCCGTACCCTGCGCCTGGGCGAGGGGCCGGAGGCCGCCGACCTCGGCATCGAGTCGGCGCCCCTGGAGCGGCTGCGCGGACACCTGCTGTCCGTCACGATCCCGGAGGGCTCGCGGATGCACGGCGTCGAGGTGAACGAGCTGCGGCTGCCGGCCGGGGCGGCGGTCACGCTCGTCGTCCGGGACGGAAAATCGTTTGTGCCGTTGCCGACGACGGTGCTGCGCCGCGGGGACGAACTCCTCGTGGTCGCCACGGACCAGGTCAGGGACGCGGCCGAGAGGCGCCTGCGGGCCGTCGGCCAAGGCGGAAAGCTGGCGGGGTGGCTGGGGACGACCGGGAACGGAACACCGGGTCGCGGACATTAGCGGCTACGGGCAGCTGCTGCGCACCCGCGGCGCCTGGACGTTCCTGCTCCCCGGCTTCGCCGCACGTCAGCCGTTCGCGATGCTCACCGTCTCCATCGTGCTGCTGGTCCAACACGCGACCGGCTCGTACGGGGCCGCGGGCGCCGTCGCCGCGGTCACCGGCGTCTCCATGGCCCTGTTCGCGCCGTACAGCGGCCGTCTCGCCGACCGCTACGGCCAGCGCGCGGTACTGCTCCCCGGCGTCCTGGTGCACTCTCTGGCAGCCATGTCCCTGACGACACTCGCGACGGCCCACGCCCCCTTGGGGGCCCTGTTCACGGCGGCCGTCCCGACCGGCGCCTCGGTGCAGCAGGTCGGCCCCATGGTGCGCGCCCGCTGGGGCGTGAGGCTCCAGGACTCGCCCCTGATGACGACGGCGGCGGCCTTCGAGTCCGTCACCGATCGTGACGTTCCTGGGGATCGGCTCCGTCTTCGGCGGCGTGCAGGTCTCGCTCGCTCCTGCTGGGCATGTGCGTCGCGCCCGTGCTGATCACCGGTTACACCCTGCTCGAGGGCCTGGTCCCGGCCGGTGCCCGCACCGAGGCCCTCACCTGGCTGACCGGCGCCGTGGCGCTCGGCCAGGCGGCCGCGGTCACGGTCGCCGGACAGTTGGAGGACCGCCTGTGGGCCGGCGCCGGCTTCCTCGTCCCGATGGCCGGTACGGTACTGGCGCTGGCGACCCTGGTGTCCCTGCGGTCGTGGCTGGTGGCACTGCCCCGTGGCCGCGCCGTCGCACGTGGCGTCGGTCACCGCGTGCCGGTGGCGGTGGACTGATCTCGAGGAATACGTCACTATGGACCGTCGTTAGCACTCATCGAGTCAGAGTGCCAGGAGGAAGACACGTGCCGACCTACCAGTACCAGTGCACCGAGTGCGGCGAGGGCCTCGAGGCGGTGCAGAAGTTCACCGACGACGCCCTGACCGAGTGCCCCGGCTGCGGTGGCCGCCTCAAGAAGGTGTTCTCCGCCGTCGGCATCGTCTTCAAGGGCTCCGGCTTCTACCGCAACGACAGCCGCGGCTCGTCCTCGAGCAGCAGCCCGGCGTCGTCGAAGTCGTCCAGTTCCTCGTCGTCGTCCGACTCGAGCTCGTCCGGCTCGAGCTCGTCGGGCTCTTCCGGTTCGTCGGGCTCTTCCAGCTCGTCGGGCTCTTCCGGTTCGTCGTCCACGAGCGCTTCCTCCAGCTCCGCCGCGTAAGACCCGCCACGGGACCCCGCCGTCACTCGACGGCGGGGTCTTCGGCGTTCCGGGGGCCGACTTCCGTGCTGGTCCGGGCCAGCTACTGTGCTAGCCATGGAGAACGCAGAGATCGGTGTCATCGGCGGTTCGGGCTTCTATTCCTTCCTCGACGACGTGACCGAGGTCCAGGTCGACACCCCGTACGGAGCACCCAGCGACTCCCTCTTCCTCGGTGAGATAGCCGGCCGACGGGTCGCCTTCCTCCCCCGACACGGCCGCGCCCACCATCTGCCGCCACACCGGATCAACTACCGCGCCAACCTGTGGGCGCTGCGCTCCGTCGGCGTACGGCAGGTGCTCGGTCCGTGCGCGGTGGGCGGACTGCGGCCCGAGTACGGCCCCGGCACGCTGCTCGTGCCCGACCAACTGGTGGACCGCGCCAAGACCCGCACCCACACGTTCTTCGACGGGCTGCCGCTGCCCGACGGCACCGTGCCGAACGTGGTGCACGTCTCGCTAGCCGACCCGTACTGCCCCATCGGCCGCAAGGCCGCGCTGGAGGCGGCGCGCGGACGGGACTGGGGACCGGTGGACGGCGGCACGCTGGTCGTGATCGAGGGGCCGCGGTTCTCCACCCGCGCCGAATCGTCGTGGCACCGGGCGCAGGGCTGGTCGGTGGTGGGCATGACCGGCCACCCCGAGGCCGCGCTCGCCCGTGAACTGGAGCTCTGCTACACCTCCCTGACCCTGGTCACCGACCTCGACGCGGGGGCCGAGACCGGCGAGGGCGTCTCGCACGAGGAGGTGCTGAAGGTGTTCGCGGCGAACGTGGACCGGCTGCGCGGCGTGCTGTTCGACGCGGTGGCGGGACTGCCCGCCAACGAGACACGGGACTGTCTGTGCGCGACGGCGCTGGGCGGGATGGATCCGGGGTTCGAACTGCCGTGACGCTGGGCGCGTGGCCGCGGGCACGGGAGCGCGGGCGCAGGGAACGTCCCGTTCGGGTGAGCGAGTTGTCCACAACCGGCCAGTAGTCCACGGGCGTCGACGGACTTCGCCGCGAGGCCTCATCGTGGATCGCGTCCCGATCTCGCGATGCAGGTGGTGATCAGCATGGCCCAGCTCTCGATTCCCGTACGCCGCCCGTCACACCCGACCGCCCCGACCACCCCGACCACGTCCGCGACGCCGCCGCGCACGACGGCCTTCGTACGCCCACCGGGCGCCGCCGCTTTCCTACGGCCGCCGGACGCCGCTCCCCTGTGCCCTGCGGACGCCGACCTCGTGGTCCGGGCGGACGCGCCTCCGACGTGTGCCGTGCCGCACTTCGCTCCCGTGCGGGTGCGCGGCGGACGGTATCGGCTGCGGCGCTTCGTTCGGCACCGCGGGCGAGCCGTGGCCGTGGGCCTGGCAGTCACCGCGGCGGCGCTCGTAGCGGCGGGGCCGCGCGACTTTGAGGGGGCACGGGGGCATCCGGACGCCGACGCGCACCCGACGGCGGCGGAGTCCGTACGGGCGCGGCGCGCGGTCGAGATGGTGAGGGCGCCGGTGCGGATCGCGGACGGGGCGACGGTGCGGCTGTTGCGGCCGGGCGACCGGGTCGATGTGATCGCGGCCGACGGCGGCGGCGTCGCGCGAGTGGTCGCGGCCGGGGCGCGGGTGACGCGACTGCCGGACGTCGACCCCACGGAGAGCGGCGCGCTGCTCGTGCTCTCCGTACCGCGCACCACGGCGACGCGCCTGGCGGGTGCCGGCGCCACCTCACGACTGGCGGTGACGCTGTGCTGAGAACGCCCTGCGGTCAGCGGAAGACGTGGAACGTGATCGCGGTGTCCGTCTGGTTCAAAGGTGGTGAGGCGGCTTCTCGTCGAGGAAGCGCGCCAGGTCTGCGGCGCTGTCGCCATTCGAGCCGGGCCGCTCGCCCCACCCGCGGTCCGTGTCGTCCGAGGACTGCCGGCTCAGCGGGTCGTCGAAGACGAGGGCGTCCTTGGGGTCGGTCTTGGAATCGCGGGGCTCACGGGCGGGGGCGGTGCTCATGCCACCAGCGTACGTCCGCGGGCGCCCGAGGAGCGGCGTGGTCGACGAGGTGCGCTCCCGTCCCGGTCCGGGGGCAGGCGGTGCTCGTGGCGGCGCTTGCGGCGCGGTCCGTGACGTCCGTCACCGTGGTCGCGGGAGCGAGGGCGACACCGGTGGCGCCGATGTTCGCAGAGGAGGTCGGGACGACTGGTGGCGAAGGATCATGGGTGCATGACAGTTGACGCTCTGACAGATGTCATTGGCCTGCTTGTGGGGCATGCCACGCGGATCGGGGACGGCTGGCTGACCGGCACCACGGTGGTGCTCGCCCCCGAGGGGGGCGCGGTGGCGGCCGTGGACGTGCGCGGCGGTGGGCCCGGCACGAAGGAGACCGACGCGCTCGATCCCCGCAATCTGGTGCAGAAGGTCGAGGCAGTCGTGCTGACGGGTGGCAGCGCGTACGGGCTCGATTCGGCGTCGGGCGTCATGGCCTGGTTGGAGGAGCAAGGGCGTGGGGTGCGGGTCGGTCCCGAACCGAGGCACGTGGTGCCGGTCGTGCCCGCCGCCTGCGTCTTCGACCTGGGGCGCGGCGGCGACTTCGGGGCCCGTCCGGACGCGGCCTTCGGCCGGGCGGCGGTGGAGGCGGCTGCCGCGAGCGGGCCGGGCGCGCCCGTGGCGGAGGGCTGCGTGGGAGCGGGCGCGGGAGCGACGATCGGAACGGTCAAGGGCGGCATCGGCACGGCGAGCACGGTGCTCGACTCGGGGATCACGGTGGGCGCGCTGGTGGTGTGCAACGCGGCCGGCTCGGCGGTGCACCCGGAAACGGGCGCGCTGTACGGGGAGTTGCTCCAGGGCCGGGTCGACCACCCGGCGCGCGACGTGCACGAGCGCGCGCAGCGGCAACTCGCCGAAGTGGCCGCGAGGAACGCGCGCCCCACACTGAACACGACCCTCGCGGTCGTGGCGACGGACGCCGACCTCACCAAGGCGCAGGCGCAGAAGCTCGCGGGCACAGCGCATGACGGTATCGCGCGCGCCGTTCGGCCGGTGCACCTGCTCAACGACGGGGACACGGTGTTCGCGCTGGCGACCGGCGCGCGTCCGCTCGCCTCCGAGAGCCCTCTGGCGCTCAACGAGGTGCTTGCGGCGGGCGCTGACCTGGTGACGCGGGCGATCGTACGGGCGGTGCGCGCGGCCGAGTCGGTGGACGGCCCGGGCGGGGCGTGGCCGTCGTACGAGGAGTTGTACGGCGGCCGTTAGACGCCGGTTGCGGGTGCCGGCACTCCAGGATTGTCCCGGTCCTGTCACCGATGGCGTTCACCGCGGCGTCGCGGGAACCCTCGGCGCGCAACGTGCGCTCTTCCTCGACATACACGATCGGCTCTCGCACAACACGATGATCTGGAGACGCCCGTGACAACGCCGGACATGCGAGCGCGGCGCGCACTGGGGGCCTGTGCCGCCCTGGTGGTCGGCGCCCTCACCCTCACCGCTTGCGGCGGCAGCGCCACCGCGGACAACAACAAGGGCGGAAAGGACGACTCCTCGAACACCGAGACCTCCACCGCGAAGATCACCATCTCCGCGAAGGACGGTTCCACGGGCGCGTCGATCAATGCGACCGGGGTCAAGGTCAGCGACGGAAAGCTGACGGAGGTGAAGATGACGGTGGCGGGCACGGCGACGGCTGTCACGGGGGAGCTCTCTGCGGACGGGACGTCCTGGAAGCCCAAGGAGCAGCTGGAGCGCGGGACCAAGTACGAGATCTCCGCCACCGCCAAGGACTCGAACAACCGCACAGCGGCGGCCAACTCCATCTTCACCACGGTCACCTCAGCCAACAGCTTCATCGGGACGTACACGCCCGACAACGGGACGACGGTCGGCGTGGGGATGCCGGTGTCCTTCACCTTCGACAAGGCGATCAGCGACCGGAAGGCCGTGCAGTCGCACATCACGGTGATCTCCAGCAGCGGACAGCAGGTCGTGGGGCACTGGTTCGGGACGCAGCGGCTGGACTTCCGGCCCCGGGAGTACTGGAAGGCCGGCTCCAAGGTCACGATGAAGATCGACCTGGACGGGGTACAGGGCGCGGGCGGCGTCTACGGGGTGCAGAAGAAGACCGTGACCTTCACGATCGGCCGCTCGCAGGTCTCCACGGTCGACGCCGACACACAGAC
>CBFHCJ010000034.1:0-22092 GCA_965654005.1 uncultured Streptomyces sp.
GGGACTCCACCGCTGTACCGCCCGGCTTCCGGTCAGCGGGTGGCGAGGAGTTCGAGCGTGTCGATCACGCGGTTCGAGAAGCCCCACTCGTTGTCGTACCAGGCGACCACCTTGACGTGGCGGCCGTCGACGCGGGTGAGGGCGGAGTCGAAGATCGACGAGGCCGGATTGCCAGTGATGTCGGACGACACGAGCGGGTCGTCCGAGTACTCGAGGATGCCGGCGAGCGGCCCCTCAGCCGCGGAGCGGTACGCCGACAGCACGTCCTCGCGCGTCACGTCGCGAGCGACGGTCGTGTTGAGTTCGACGATCGAGCCCACCGGAACCGGTACGCGGATCGAGTCGCCCGACAGCTTGCCGTCGAGGTTCGGCAGCACGAGGCCGATCGCCTTGGCGGCGCCCGTCGTGGTCGGCACGATGTTGACAGCGGCGGCGCGGGCGCGGCGCGCGTCACGGTGCGGACCGTCCTGAAGGTTCTGCTCCTGGGTGTATGCGTGCACCGTCGTCATGAAGCCGTGCTCGATGCCGGCGAGGTCGTCCAGCACCGCGGCCAGCGGCGCAAGCGCGTTGGTCGTGCACGAGGCGTTCGAGACGATCGTGTGCACGTCCGGGTCGTACGCGTCCGTGTTGACCCCGAACGCAAGTGTGACATCGGCGCCGTCCGACGGCGCACTGACGAGCACCTTCCTCGCGCCCGCGTCGAGGTGCGCGCGGGCGGCCTTGGCCGACGTGAAGCGGCCGGTCGCCTCGAGCACGATGTCCACGCCGAGCTCGCCCCAAGGCAGCTGCGCCGGTTCGCGCTCGGCGAGCACCATGATGCGACGGCCGTCGACAACGAGGGCGTCCCCGTCCACGGTCACCGGGCGACCGAGCCGGCCGGCCGTCGTGTCGTAGGTGAGCAGCCGCGCCAGGGTGGCGGGCTCCGTGAGGTCGTTGACGGCGACGACTTCGAGGTCGCTGTCGCGTTCGAGCAGCGCGCGCAGCACATTGCGTCCGATGCGGCCGAATCCGTTGATGGCGATGCGAGTCATGAATGATGTCCCTTCGTTTCGCCACCAGCGTCGCGTGCAGCATCCGCCCGTGACAGCGGCGCGATCGCCACGGTTCGCAAGGATCGCGCCACGCGGTGGCGGGCTACTCGCCCTCGGCGAAGGTGCGCCGGTACTGGCTCGGCGTGGTGCCCAGGATGCGCTGGAAGTGCAGCCGCAGATTCGCGCCGGTTCCCAGACCGACGTCGGCGGCGATCTGCTCGACACTCCGTTCCGAACGCTCGAGCAGCTCACGGGCCACGTCGATGCGGGCGCGCATGACCCACTGCATCGGCGTGTATCCCGTGTCCTCGACGAAGCGCCGCGAGAACGTGCGCGGCGAGACCGCCGCGTGCCGGGCGAGCACTTCAAGGGTGAGGGGCTCGTCGAGCCGGTGCAGCGCCCACTCGCGGGTGGCGGCGAACCGCTCACCGAGCGGCTCGGGCACGCTGCGCGGCACATACTGCGCCTGACCGCCGCTGCGGTAGGGGGCCGCGACCAGGCGCCGGGCCGCGTGGTTCGACGCGGCGACCCCGAGATCGCCGCGCAGGATGTGCAGACACAGGTCGATGCCCGAGGCTGCGCCGGCTGACGTCAGTACGCTGCCCTCGTCGACGAACAGGACGTTCTCGTCGACCTGGACGAGTGGATGCTTCGCCATGAGCGCCCGCGTGTAATGCCAGTGCGTCGTGGCGCGCTTGCCGTCGAGCAGACCCGTGGCGGCGAGCGCGAAGGCGCCCGTCGAGATGGCCGCGAGCCGCGAGCCCCGACCGTGGGCGGCGAGCAGCGCGTCGACGACGGCCTGCGGCGGGTCGTCGCGGTCCGGGAAACGGTAGCCGGGGACGAAGACGATGTCGGCCCACGCAAGGGCGTCGAGGCCGTGGGCGACGTGGTACGACAGGCCGTCGCCGCCCGTCATGAGACCGGGCGCCGCGCCGCATACCCGCACCTCGTACGGCATGCTCGCCCGGGTCGTGAACACCTGCGCGGGAATACCGACATCGAGCGGCTTCGCACCCTCGAGCACAAGGACGGCGACGCGATGCAGGCGGGAGGATGGCACGGGAAACAGGGTACGAGGTGGGGTTGGCGCGCTGCGAAGAGGGCTGCTGACCTGGGGCGATGGACTTGTCCAGGGGGATGGCCCCCAAAGGCCGGGTACGCGGTCGGCGGGTGGAGCCGGCCCCGACTCGTCGTCTCGGTCGACGGCCACGGGTGGTCACCCACGGCGGGGTTGGGCCTGCCGGCGCACCCACGAGGCTTCGCCGAGGCCGTCCTCCGCGGGCCAGTTCGCGACGAACACACTGCCGACTGCTGTGGGGGGTGACGCCTCGGCAAGGCCCCATTGATCCGGACCGAGGTGAGACCTCCAGCGTGGCGCCCGCGGTGCCGCTCAGGTTGACCGTCCCCTGCCGCAGGGTGCCTTATGTGGCAAGTCCGGCCTTTTTGCAGGCAGACATGAGCGTCGGTGTACAGATCTGGTGGATGTTGTACAGGCCGTCCTTGACGACCGTGTCCTTGATGTTGTCGACGGTCAATGAGATCGGGGTGAGCAGAGCGGCCGGGATGTCTTTGGTGGTGGGACTGTTCACCCTGTCCTGGGCGATACCGTCGAGCGTTGCGTGTCGGCCCAGGGCCACTGCCATCTCGGCGGCGACGTCTGCCTGAAGCTTGTAGGGCTTGTAGACGCTCATGTACTGGTCGCCGGAGATGATGCGCTGTACGGCGGCGAGATCGGCGTCCTGGCCCGTGACCGGCGGCAGCGGCGAGACCTTGGCGGCCTTGAGGGCGGAGATGGCGCCGGAGGCGATGCTGTCGTTCGCCGCGTAGACGCCCACGATGTTGCCAGGACCAAGGGCGGCGATGGCCGCGGACATCTTGGCATTGGCTTCCGCCGGGCTCAGGGAGTCGATGCCGTACGCCTTGCCGATCTGCACCTTGCCATGGAGGACGGCCCGCGCGGCCTTGCTGCGCGCGGCCCAGTTGGGATTGTCCGAGAAGCCGCTCAGCCAGACGATCTGTCCCTTGTGCGTCTTGTCGCCCACAGCTTCGAGGAGTGCCTGGCCCTGCATGCGGCCGATCTGCTCGTTGTCGAAGGAGACGTAGGCCGAGACCGGGCCCTCGGCGAGGCGGTCGTAAGCGATGACGGGGACACCCGCAGCGTGCGCCGTCCTGACCGAGGAGCCGAGCGACTTTGAGTTGACCGGGTCGAGGAGCAGGACGTCGATCCCCCTGGTGATCATGGTGGCCACTTGTTGTTGCTGGGCGGCCACGTCGCCCTGCGCGTTGGCGTACTCCACGGTGCAGTCGCCGCACAGGTCCTTGATCCTTTTCTCCACGAGGGGTCTGTCGAACTTCTCGTAGCGCGGGGTCTGGTTGTCCGGGAGCAGCAGACCGATCGACAGGCCGCCGTTCTCGCCCGGGCTGCCGCCCCCGCCGTCTCCGCACGAGGCGAGACCCACGGCGGTGGACAGGGCCGCTGCCAGGACGGTGACACGCCATAGCCACTTGGTCACTCGAGGGACCTCCCTCCGACCCGGCATCCCACCCTGCAGATGCGGCTCTTCACGCGACCCCCTGCGTCCGGCACCGGAACTTGCCGGTGCCGCCGCGCGAATCGAGGCGCTCGCAAGGTGTTCGGCGGCTTGGCAACAGAGGGCCGTCCGCGTCATCGGCTCCGCCGTCCAGGGCGGGCAGCTCCAAGTGATCAGGGAGCAGAACACGGGCAGCGGGACCAGCGCCATGCCGCCTGTCCTGCTCCGCACCGCGCAGAGCTCACACCCTCAGGATCGCACAGCCGCGATGGGCACATGTGCGGGAGGTTGCGCGGACATGACCGGTGCGCAGCGGTCCCCCACCCATCTGCGCGGGAGCACCACAATGCCCTCCCGGTCAATCTTCCCCGCCCTCAAACACCGGCCGGTCGGCAATGACATAGGTGTGCAGGTCGTCGGCGGTCTGCGCCATGTGAGCGTGCATCGCCCGCCGCGCGTTGTCGGGGTCGCCCGTTTCGAGGGCCTCCAGTATCAGGACATGGTGGGCGATGGCGTGCTCGCGGATCTCGGGGATGGCCGAGGTCTCACGGCGGCCTTCGATCAGCAGCCGCCCGAACGGTTCGAAGAGCAGCGGGATGAACGCGTTGCCGGCGGCCCGCATGACCACGTCGTGGAAGGCGATGTCGGCGTCGACGAACATCTCGGTGTCCCGGGCGGCGGCCGCCTTCCGCATCTCGTCCAGCAGGCGGCGGAGCTCGTCGAGGTCCTCCTCCGCGCGGCGGCGGGCGGCGAGTTCGACCGCGCCGATCTCGATCATCCGCCTTGCCTCGATGAGCCGCTCGGAGACGACTCCGCCGGTGGTCCGGGGGGCGGCGGTGGCAGCCCGGATCATGGGGTCGAGGGCGGTCCAGCGGTCGGGAGGGTTGACGAAGGTGCCTCGTCCTCGCACCACACGCACCACGCTCTGCGAGCGCAGCACCTTCACCGCCTCGCGGATCGTCAGTCGGCTGGCCCCGTACTGGACGGCCAGCTCCCCCTCGGGTGGCAGCATGCTGCCAGGCGGATGATCACCTTCGATGACCGTGTCGAGCAGTCGCTCGGCGATCTCGTCGGACAGGGACACTCGGTTTCTCCCCCTACTACGATTCGTGACGTCGGACGTCAGATGTTACCGGTCCGTCGTTTTGTCGACGCGAACTTCCGCTTGTACACGGGTGCCGTGCTCGCCCTGGCGGAATGCGGTCCAGTCGGCCAGAGCGTCGACGATGTGCAGGCCCCGTCCCCGCTCGTCCGGATCGGTCGGCCGACGGGAGGCGGTGGTCTCCGACGGCGGGCAGGCCGCCGGTGGTCCGTAGTCGGTCACGGTGATGTAGAGGACGTCGTCGCTCAGGACGAGCGACACCGTCATGTCGGCCCGTCCGTGCCGGGCGGCGTTGGCCGCCAGTTCCCCCACGATGAGGGTGGCGCAGTCCCGGCTGTCCTCCCCGGCGTGCCAGCGGTCGAGGACCGCCCGCGTGAAGCGGCGCGCTTCCCGTACCCGGGAGTCCTCCGCGATCAGGGAGACCGATGCGTGGCACCCCCGGATGCCGACGGTCGGACTGTCGGATGGGCGGACACGGGTCTCGGGCCGCCGGTGCCGTTCGGCACATGACGACGATCGGGGAGTGGCCATGGTGCTGTCCCTCTCGAATGGGTGCCTGCCCGGCTATGGGCGGTGGTGCGGCGGTGGTGCGGAGGCGGCGCGGTTCGGCCCACGGGCGACGGGAGGGTCACACCGAAGACATCAGACATCAGACATCAGCTGTCTGGGAATGTAGGTTCGTCCGCCCCTCGCGTCAACGCCCTGCGGTGAACAAATCACGCCACCACGAGGCATGCCGCACTGGCGGTAGCGCCGCGACCTGCGGTGAAGGGTCCGGGCGCGCGCCGACCGACGTAACGGCTCAATATCTCCGGTGTTTCCGAGGGTTGACACGTGGGGCTCTCGGGGCAAGACTCTGCGCCAATTCAGACATCTGACGTCTGATCTGCAGTTGACCTCATTCCCTCGCATGAGGTCTCAGGCCGGCACCTTCGCATGAGGTCTCAGGCCATCACCTCCATCACCCCTACATCACGGGAGCCGCCCCATGTCCCCTACCCCGGCCATGCCTCCGGCCGACGACGAGAACTGGGCTGAGACCAGGGACGTCGTCGAGGCTCACGCCAAGCGCGGAATGGACCGCCGCGACATCATCCGGCGCGGGGGCCTCGCGGCGCTGCTCGCCGGGCCGCTCGCCGGCGTGCTGACGGCCTGCAGCAGCACCGAGAACGCCTCCGAGGTGGCCAAGGCCGCCGGCGGCAGACGCGGCGCCGGACTGAGGATGCTCGGCAGCAACGGCGGCCTCGGGGTCAGCTGGTTCGCCCAGGGCAAGCAGGCCATGGAGCGATGCGCATCCGACCTCGGCATTCAGCTCGACTGGGTCGACGGCGAGCTGAACTCCCAGACCCAGCGGGCCAAGCTGGACAACGCCGTGGCCACCAAGACGTACGACATCGCGGCCGTCTCCGCCCACGAGGCCGGCACGTGCGTCCCCCCGGTCAACCGGCTGTCCGCCAAGGGCGCCAAGGTCATCCAGATGATCAGCAGCATCGGCGGGCCGCAGGACAAGGTCGAACTGTTCACGTCGGTGGAGCAGAGTTCCTACGAGATGGGCTTGAAGGTCGCCACCGCGCTGTTCGAGGCGTGCGGCGGCAAGGGCACGGTCATCCAGACGCAGGGCCCGGCGGCGTTCACCGGCGCCCAGGAACGGGCCCGGGGCTTCAGGGACGCGCTGAAGAACTACCCCGGCATGAAGGTCCTGGCCGATGACTTCGGTAACTGGGACACCGGCCGGGCACGCAACCTCTGGGACACCTACCTCAACAAGTACCCCGAGATCACCTGCGGCTACTTCCACAACGACGACATGGCCTTCGCGGGCCTCGCGGCTCTGAAGGCCGCCGGGCGCCTGGGCAAGACGCGCATCGGCGGTTGCGACGCCATGCCGCAGGCGATCAAGGCCGTCCAGCAGGGCACCTTCGCCGCGACCATGCGCCACTCCGCGCCTCGGGTGCACACCTATCCGGTCCTGATCGGTCTGGCGGCCAAGCTCGGGGCCATCAAGCAGGCCCCGCAGCAGGTCGTCGTGGACGGCCCGGTGGTCACCAAGGACAACGCCGAGACGCTGCTGTTCCTGCAGAACAGCAATCTGCTGACCGCCTGAGAAGGGCAGGACCAGATCCTGATGGCAACCGACAACGGATCCGCGCGGCAGGAGGCGGAGCGGCGGCAGGAGGACCTTCCGCCGACGCCGGTCTTCTCCGCGCGCGGCCTGTCGAAACGCTTCGGAGGCGTGCGCGCTCTCTCGGACGTCGACTTCGACGTCCGCGCGGGCGAGGTGCACGCGGTCGTCGGCGAGAACGGGGCCGGCAAGAGCACGCTGATCAAGTGCCTTGCCGGGGCGTACGTGCCCGACCAGGGCACGATCGAGGCCATGGGCCGGCCGGTGAGGTTCCTCGGTCCCGCCGACGCCCGGCGCGCCGGCATCCGGGTGGTCTACCAGGAGCTCAGCCTGTTCGGCTCCCTGACGGTGACCGAGAACATCCTCGGCGCCGGGGGACTCAGCAGTCCGCTGGTGTCGCCACGACGCAACCGCCGCCGGGCCGTCGAACTGCTGGCCAGAGTGGGGCTCGACATCGACCCCGACATGCTGGTCTCCCAACTCACCATGGGACAGCGGCAGTTGGTGGAGATCGCCCGTGAGCTTTCCAGCGGCGGGCGGCTGATCGTGCTGGACGAACCCACCTCCTCGCTCAGCCCCCAGGAGACCGACCTCCTCTTTCGGACCGTCGACCAGCTGAAGCAGACGGGCATCGCGTTCGTGCTGATCACCCACTTCCTCGAAGACGTGATGCAGCACACCGACCGTGTCACGGTCATGCGCAACGGACGGCGCATCGAGACCTTCCCGACCGCGGAGACCACCAAGGCCGACCTGGTCCAGCGGATGATCGGCGCCTCCGAGCATGTGCTGCGCTCCACCTACGAGGGGGAGGCGGTACAGCTGGCCGCCCGCCCCGAGGCGCCGGTGGTGTTCGCTCTCGACCAGGTGGCACTGCCGTCCAGGCTCTCCGGCTTCTCGCTGGAAGTGCACGCCGGAGAAATCCTCGGGGTCTACGGAGATCTGGCCAGCGGCCACGAGGCGGTGGCCGACCTGGCCTTCGGGCTGGCCCGGCCCTCGCAGGGCAGAGTGCTGCTCGGTGGTGAGCCGGTCAGCCTCAAGACCAGCAGCATGGCGCTCGCCAGGGGAGTGGGTGTGATCCCGGCCGACCGCCGGGAGGCGCTCGCCTTGGAGCAGCCGATCGCGGGCAATATGACGCTGGCCTCGCTGGGCCGGATGTTCGGCCCGGTCATGCGCTTCGGCCGCGAGCGCAGGTTCGCCGACCTGATGATCAAGGATCTGGGGATCGCCGGAGCGGCACCGGAGCGCGCCGCGGGCGCCCTGTCCGGAGGCAACCAGCAGAAGGTGCTGTTCGCCCGGTGGCTCGCACGCGAACCGCGGGTGCTGGTCCTGGTCGAGCCGACGCGCGGCATGGACGTCGGCGCCAAGAGCGATGCGATCCGCCTGATCGGGCGCCTCGCCGAACAGGGCTGCGGCGTGATCGTCGTCTCCAGTGAGCCGGAGACCGTGCTCGCCGTGGCCACCCGCGTCCTCGTCGCCCGGCGAGGACGCATCGTGAAGGAGTTCTTCGACCAGTCACTGGCCAAGAACGAGCTGATGGAGGCAGCGCATTGAACCGCCCGGCGTCCGGATACGCGGACACTCCCCAGGACGCGACCGCGTCGCAGAACGCCCCCGACGCGCAGGGCGCGGACCCGGCTGCGACCAGGCCGGCCGCCCCAGCGGCCAGGCGCGGCGAGACCATCGGCGGACTGCGCGCCCAGGCCGCCCGCCATGCCAACCTTCTCGGGCCGATCGGCGCCCTCGTCGTGATGTTCGGCATGTTCTCGGCGCTCGCTCCCACGAGCTTCCCCACCCCTGACAACCTCTGGAACATCGCCTCCCAGGTCGCCGTGATCGGTGTGCTCGGAGCCGGCCTCACCTTCGTGCTGCTGCTCGGCCAGATCGACCTCGGCGTCGCAGCGGTGTCGGTGATGGCGGGCATCATCGCCTCGGTGGTCTTCGGCGGTCTGGCCCTGAAGCTTCCCTTCGGCGGGAGCGCGGACTTCGGCAAGGGCAACCAGTGGACCGCGATCATCCTGGCCATCGCCGTCTCGGTCGCCCTCGGGGCACTGGCAGGAGTGCTCACCAAGCGTCTCGGCATCCCCAGCTTCATCGGCACCCTCGGAGTCCTGCAGGTCGCCCAGGGCCTGGCCTACTACTGGTCCCAGGGCAAGACGCTGTACAACCTGCCGCCGCTCTCCGTCACCCTCGGCGGAGGCTTCGCCGGGCCGGTGCCGTACATCGTGATCACCGCCGCGGTCATCCTCCTCGCCGGGCACCTGGTACTCAGCCGCACCCGCTTCGGCCGGTACGTCTACATGACGGGCGCCAACCCCACGGCCGCCGAACTCGCCGGTGTGCCCGTCCGCAGAATCACCCTCTACGTCTTCATCATCTCCGGTGGCCTGGCCGCCCTCGCCGGCCTGCTGAACATCGGCCGCCTCGGCTCGGCGCAGGCCACTGCCGGCGACGATCTGCTGCTCCCCGCCATCGCCGCGGTGGTGCTGGGCGGCACCAGCCTGTTCGGCGGAGTCGGCAGCATGAAGAACACGGTGGTCGGCCTGCTGCTGTACGGCGTGCTCAACAACGGCCTCGACCAGCTGAACATGGACGTCTACCTCAAGCCCTTCGCCAGTGGAGCCTTCCTACTGCTGGCCATTACCTTCAACCTGATGGCCCTGCGTGTCGCCGGCAAGGCGCAGATGCGCGCCTCGGTCGACGAGGCTGCGGCGCAGTCGGAGACGGCGCCGGCGACTGCCGTCTGACGATGCAGGTGTGGCGGCGGGTACTGAGGGCCGCACCCGCCGCCACCGGACCGACCATTCCCAGCAAGCCGAGGAGTCCGACATGCCACCGACCCTCCCGGGTCCCTTCCGCTTCATCGACCTGTCCTTGCCATTGGGCCGGGACATGCCCTGTACCTGGCCGGGCCATGTGCCCTTCTCCCACCAGGTCTGGAACTGGTTCGCGCCACGCGAGGAGGCGAGCACCACCGGCGGGCCCTACAGCACGCACTTCATCATGATCGACGAGCACTGCGGCACCCACATGGACGGAGCCACCCACTTCATCCCGCCGGAGGACAGCGATCTTCCCTGGGCGGGACCGCTGGGCCAGGAGAGCACCGAGCAGATCGCGCTCGAACGGCTGACGGGCGAGGCCAGGGTCGTCGACGTGCGCGAGTTGAACGACGAGGACGTGCCCGACGGCTGCAGCCCCCGCATCCAGGTTGCCCACCTGGAGCGGTTCGAGGACCTGCACGGCCGGTTCGAGGTGGGCCAGGCGGTCCTCTTCCAGGGCGGATGGGACCGGCACTACCTGGCGGGGGCCGCGGGGCACCACTACATGGCGGGCCCGCTGACCCTCCGCGACTGCCCGGGCTGGCCCGCTCCCACCCCCGAGGCCATGCTCCACCTGTACGATCGGGGCGTCCGCCTGGTCGGAACGGACGCGCCCAGCATGGGAGCAGTCGACGACGGGGCACCTGTCCATTGGGCGGGACTCTCGCGCGGCATGCTGTTCATCGAGGGCCTGTGCGGTCTTGACCAGGTCCCCGAGCGCGGCGGGCTGTTCGTGTTCATGCCACTGAAGGTGGAGCGCGGGACGGGCGGCCCAGGCCGTGCGGCGGTCCTCGTCGGCGCGTAGGCCAGGGGAGCCTCGGCCCCGATGCGGCCCCGGCCACCGGCAACGCCCCGGGCCGGAGTGCGCAGAGACATGTCTGACGTGAGATGTGATCATCACCGAACGGAAGGTTCCCGCCATGTCACTCTCGGACGACCTCGCCGAGCAGCTGCTCACCGCGATCATCGATGGTCGGTACCCGCCGGATTCCGTTCTCCCGCCCGAGGGCGAGCTCTCTGAGCAGAGCGGTGTCAGTCGCCTGACCGTGCGCGAGGCGGTCAAGCAGCTGCGCGCTCAGAACGTCGTCAGGGTGGCCCGCGGCCGGGGCACATACGTCAACCCGCCGGACCGGTGGACCGCCCTGGAGCCGGTGGTGCGGGCGGCCTCGCGCACCTCCAGCGGCGCCCTGTCCGAACGCCTGATCGAGGCGCGCCGACTCATCGAGAACGGCGCGTGCGAGCTGGCCGCCTCCCGCCGTACCGAGGAGGACCTGGAAGCGCTGCGCCGGCACCTGGCGGTCATGCGCGAGGCCGCCGAGGCAGGCGACACCGAGCAGTTCGTGCAGGCCGACATCGACTTCCACGACACGGTGATGCGGGCGACGGGCAATCTGTTCGTCCCGCTGCTCTTCGAGCCGTTCGGCCCACTGCTCGTCCAGGGGCGCCGGGAGACCTCGGCCGTCCCTGAGATCCGTACGAACGCCATCGCGCACCACGAGGCGGTGCTCGCCGCGCTGGAGTCCGGCAGCCCCGAAGCCGCCCGAGCCGCCATGGACGGCCACATGAACCAGACCGCCGACGACCTGCGCACCCACGTGATCAAGCGCGACCTCGACTGACGTCTCCCCCTCCAACTCCCCGTACCGACCAGCGAATTCGCCATGGCCCTACCCCTCGACCCCCAGACGCGGCCCGTTCCCGAGACACCGCGGTGCTGGAAGGGCTCCCGCCGGTCCGCGAGGTGAGCGCCGCCCAGGTGGCCACCCGCATCTCCGGTGGCCCCCGTCTCGTCGTCCGTCTGCGGGGGCCGCCTCACCCCGGGCAGCGCGCCGGACTCGCCGCCGGCGACGACTTCTCCGTCGTCACCGTCCTGTCTCAGCTACCAGCTCGATCATGAGCCCGCCCAACCCTTTTCCCTGCCACGTGAGCCGGGCGCCAGGGCGGCTGCGACGCAGGCTTCACCCCGACAAGCCCGACAAGCCCGACAACCCCGACAAGCCCGGCAAGCTGCGAAGTTCTGTGATCCGCAGCAGGCGGGCAAAGAGCAGGAACAGCGCGAGCATCACGATGGCTCCTGCCGTGAGGGCGAGGAGGGAGTCCGTCGAGGGAGTCGCGATGAGGCCGTCGCATGCGCGGGCCGCCGCCCAGCCGACGCCGCTCGCGGTCGCCGCGGCGACGGTGAGTTTGCCGTAGGTCCGCAGCAGGCGCTTGCCGTCCAGGCGGCCCTCAAGGCGGCGCCGCAGGCACAGCCCGGTGATCAACAGCCCGATGCCGTAGGAGACGGCGTAGGCCGCCGCCATGCCGGTGACCGCCCAGCGTACTGGCAAGAGCAGGTGACAGCCGGTGGCCAGAACGATGTCCAGGGCGGATATCCACACGGCCATCCAGAACGGGGTCCGGGTGTCCTCGAAGGCGTAGAAGCCTCGCAGCAGCAGGTACTGGGCGGAGAAGGGGATCAGTCCGAGGGCGAAGGCTTGGAGCATATGGCCCAGCGGCTGGGCGGAGTTGGCGCTGCCGCTGCCGTAGGAGAACATCACGGTGGCTACCTGCGGGCCGAAAGCGAGGAAGAAGAACGCGGCGGGGACGATGGCCACACCCGTGACACGAAGGCCCCGGGAGATGTCCTCGCGTACGTCGTCCAGACGGCGCTCGGCCACGGCCCGGCTCAGCCGCGGCAGGATTGCGGTGACCAGGGAAACCGTGATGATGCCCTGTGGGATTATCCAGATGTTCTGGGCGAAGAAGTACGCGCTGTTCCCCGCCCCGGCGTTCGGCAGGGCCGCGTCGACGTCGTTGGCGTAGCGGGTCACCGCGGTCAGGGCGATCTGGTTGACCAGGACGAACAGCAAGGTCCAGCGTGCTGCGCTGATGCTCTTGCGCAGGCCCACGCCACGCCAGTCGAAGCGCGGCCGCCACCGGAACCCCGCGCCGGCGAGGGAGGGGATGAGGAACAGGGCCTGTACCGCGATACCGGCCGTGGTGCCGATGCCCAGCAGCCGGACTTGTCCGGGCGTCAAGCCGCCGACCTGGCTCGGAGAGTGCGCCAGCCACGTGTACAAGCCGAACATGACGATCAGGACGATATTGTTCAGCACCGGAGCCCAGGCCATGGCCCCGAATCTGCCGCGGGCATTGAGGACCTGCCCCAGTACGAAGAACAGCCCGTAGAAGAAGATCTGCGGCAGCAAGAAGCGGGCGAAGGCCACGGTCAACTCGAACTGTCGGTGGTTGCCCGAATCCGGCGTATTCAGGCTCACGATCTCGGGTGCGAGCCACACCGCCGCCACCGTGCCGACGGCAATCACGCTGAGCACCATGGTGACCAACCGCTGCTCGTGCGCTCGCCCACCGTCGGGATGCTCGGCCCGAGCTCGTACCAGTTGAGGGACCAGCACCGAGTTCAGCGCCCCGCCGATCATCAGCGTGTACAAGCTGGTCGGCAACGTGTTCGCGGTGTTGTAGGAGCCAGCCACCGCCGCCACTCCCAGCGCCGCCCCCTGCAGTACCAGGCGGATCATTCCAGTGCCCCGTGAGACCACGCCTGCCACCGCCATCACCGCCGACGAGCGCGCCAACCCGCCCGAGGGGCGCCGCTTCGCATGACGCCCACGTCTGCGCTGGGGCACCGCCCCCGCCTGTTCAACCATGCGCCCCATCTAATCAAGAGGATCAACATCGAAGGTCACCCGGCTCGACCGGCACAATCCCTAGGAAGGGCGCGGGTCAGGCGGCTGCGGACCGGTAGGCGGTGGCGTTCTTCAGGAACATCTGGTGCAGGTCGCGTGCGGCTCGGGGAACCGAGCCGGAGTTGCGGCGTTGGATGACCATGCGAACGGTGGTGCGGCCCTCGACGAGGGGGCGATAGGTGATGGCACCGGCGCGTTCCATGGGATCGCCTGCGACGCTGAAGTCGGGCAGAACCGTGACGCCGAGCCCTTCGGCCACCATCAACTTGCCCATTTCCGCGCCGTCGGTGGAGTACGAGAAGGACGGAGTGCGGCCTGCGAGCAGACGGTGCACGTAACGGTGCATGACGTAGCCGGAGCGCATGACGATCAACGGTTCGGTGAGCATGTCGCTCACCGTGACGGTATGCAGCGAGGCCAGCGGGCTGTCCGGCCGCAGGCAGACCACCGGCCGACCGCGCAGCAACTCGGTGGTCTGCAGGTCCGGCGGTACGTCGTCACCGTCCAAGTAGTTGACGAGCCCGAGGTCGAAACTGCCCTCGAGCAGCGCACGGTGGATGTCGGACTGTTGCGCGAGGACCACTTCCACCTGGGTCGTGGGATGGCTTTCGCGAAATGAGCGGATGGTCGGTACGAGCACCGGGACGGTGGCGGCGTTCACCGTGCCGAGGCGCACCATGCGGCTGGTGTAATGCTGGTGATCGGCTGCCCGGCGCAACCGGTCGACGGCGTCCAGCACGCTGATGATGTGCGGCAGCAGCTCGCGGCCTTCGTCGCTGATCTTCGCGCCGGAGCGCCTGCGGTCGAGCAGGTCGACGCCCAGTTCGCGTTCGAGGTTGCGTACGGTCTCGCTCAACGCGGGCTGCGAGAGGTGGAGTTCCTCCGCCGCGCGGCGCAGCGACCCGAGGCGGGTGACCGCCTCGATGTACTCAAGCTGTTCGACCCGCATGGCAATCGCACCTCACACCGCACTCGACCAGGACCTGATGAATCGTATGTGCAGTTGCAGGTTCAAGGCATACCCTATCAGCGGTTCGTGAATCCCTGCTCGACCTGGGACGCCGTTTCCGGCTAGCCTTTCGGTGGGCTGAAACCCAGACCATTGATGTGTCTGGTTTCGCCCGTTCCAGCGAAGGGTTGGCACTATGCACTGGTTCACCAGGCGGCGTTGCGTGGATTACCGACGCATCGTCACCCACGCCTGTCCGCGCTGAACATCGGCTGACGGACCCCTCCCACCACGCTGATTCCCGCTGGTGGAGGCAGGGGCGTCGGGCCCGGCGAACCATCCGGAGCAATCCGTCCCGGCGTTCGCCGAAATTCCACGTTACGCATTTGTCCTGAGGTCTTGCAGCGCCCCTGCGGTGATGGCAGGCGGCTCCCCCCGCGACCTCCGGTTTCCCCTGTCCTCAGGGTTTTTCCTGTGTGAATGTCCAGGCTCTCCAAGAGAGGGATGAGTTCATTGACCGCGCCTGCCGTTTTCCCTGCGAACGAGCACGCCATCGACTTCCCGGCATCGCGCGGCGGCTGTCCCTTCGCGCCCTCGCCGGACACCGTGCGGCTCCAGCGGGAGCAGCCGATCGCCCGGGTGAGGATCTGGAGCGACACGACACCGTGGCTGGTCACCCGCTGGGAGGACGCGCGCGAGGTCCTGTCCGACCGGCGGTTCAGCGCCGACACCCGAACCCCCGGCTACCCGTTCGTCACCCCGGCGTTCAAGGCTCTGGCGGAGACCGGTCGTACCCTGATCCGGCAGGACCCGCCCGACCACAGCCGACTGCGCCGGATCGTGGCCAAGGAACTGCTGGTCAAACACGTGGACGCATGGCGTCCACGGATTCAGCGGATCGTCGACGATCTGGTCGACAACCTCATCGCGCAAGGTCCGCCCGCCGATCTGGTCACCGACTACGCCTCCGCCGTACCGTCCATCGTCATCTCCACGATGCTCGGTGTCCCTTATGAGGAGCACGAGTTCTTCCAGCGCACCAGCACCATCTTGATGGACCACAAGTCCACACTCGATCAGGCGGGGCGCGCCGCCGGTGAAATTCTCGATTTCATCAACCGACTGGCATCCGCCAAGGCCGACCGGCCCGCCGACGACATCCTCAGCCGCCTCGTCGAGCAGGAACGCCAGGGCAACCTCACCCGGCAGGAGGTGGCCGGCCTCGCAGGGTTGCTGCTGGTAGGCGGGCACGAGACCAGCACCCACGCGATCGCCTTGTCGATCACGCTTCTCCTGCGCCACCCGGGCGAGTTGGCGAAGCTGCGGGCCGACCCCAGCCTGTACCGGACCGCCGTCGACGAACTGCTGCGCTACACCAGCATCATCCACACCGGCCTGATGCGGGTTGCGCTGGAGGACGTGGAGATCGGCGGGCAGTTGATCCGCGCGGGCGAGGGGGTGCTGGTCCTGGCCCCCACCGCGAATCGGCAGCCCGAGGTCTTTCCCGACCCGGACGTGCTCGACGTCACTCGCGACGCTCGTCGGCATGTCGCGTTCGGCTACGGCATGCACCAGTGCCTGGGCCAGTCATTGGCCCGCGCGGAATTGCAGACAGCGCTGGAGACCCTGTTCCGACGGCTGCCCGACCTGCGCTTCGCGGTGCCGTTCGAGGAGATCGCCTTCCGGGAGACCAAACGGGTCTACGGCGTCTACGAGTTGCCCGTCACCTGGTCGGCACACCAGTAGTCGGAAAGGAAACGACAGGACATGGGATTCGTGAGTGTCGACCCAGACAGGTGCTGCGCATCGGGCCTGTGCGTGCTGGCCGTGCCCGAGGTCTTCGACCAGAGCGACGAGGACGGCACCGTCGTCCTGCTGCGGCCCGACCCTCCGCACGAGATCCGGGCCGAGGTGCGCAGGGCGGCCGACGTCTGCCCCGCCGCGGCGATCCGCATCGACTGACCCGAGAGAAGCGACGGTTATGACATCCTTCGAGAATTTGTATACGAACTCTGACATCACCGACCTTTTCCGTCGGCGGGTCGCGGAGTCGGGCGACCGGCCTGCGGTGATCCTCGCCGGGGACCACTCTCCCGAGGGCGACGACGTCCTGACCTACACAAGCCTGGACCGGAGGGCCCGCTCGATCGCCACCTGGCTGGGCGCACGACTGACGCCCGGAGAGCGGGTGCTCCTCCTCCATCAGCAGGGCGTGGACTTCGCCCCGGCGTTCCTCGGCTGCCTGTACGCCGGCATGGTGGCCGTCCCCGCGCCCCCGCCGGGCTCCCACCAGCATCAGCGGCGGCGGCTGACGGCGATCACCGAGGACTCGGGGGCGCGGATCGCACTCACCGACAGCGCCACGCTGCCCGACACGGTGAGCTGGGCCGCCGAGCACTCCACCGGCCCGGAGGTGGCGGCCACCGACACCGTCGCCCTCGACGACGACGTGCTCGCGCGGTCATGGCGCAAGCCGCCGACCGATCCGGACACCGTCGCGATGCTCCAGTACACCTCCGGCTCCACGGGGGACCCGAAGGGTGTGGTGCTCACCCACCGCGATCTGCTGGAGAACGTGGCCAGCCAGCACCGGTTGCGAGGGCAGAACGCCGACACCCGGTTCGGTGGCTGGATCCCGATGTACCACGACATGGGGCTGATCGGGCATCTGCTGCCCGCCCTGTTCCTCGGATCGGTGTGCGTGCTGCTCAGCCCCACCGCTTTCCTCAGGCGACCGTACCGCTGGCTGAAGATGATCGACGATTACGGAGTGAGCATGTCGGCGGCGCCCGACTTCGCGTATGAGAGATGCGTCCGGCTGGTCACCGACGAGCAACTCGGCCGACTTGACCTGTCACGCTGGCTGTTCGCGGTGAACGGATCAGAGCCCGTACGAGCCTCTACGCTGCGCGCGTTCAGCGACCGGTTCGCCGCCGCCGGCCTGCGGCCCGATGCCCTCTCGCCCTGCTACGGCATGGCCGAAGCCACGCTGGTGGTGACCGGTGTGGCGCAACGGGAGCCGGTGTCGCGGTGGTTCGATGCCGACCTGCTCGAACAGCGGGTTCTGCGGCCCACGTCGCCGTCGTACGGCGACACCCGTGAGCTGACCAGCAGCGGGTTCCCGGACACCATCGACGTCCGTATCGTGGATCCGGAGACGCAGGCCACCCTGCCCAGTGGCCGGATCGGGGAGATCTGGTTGCGCGGCGGCAGTGTGTCCGGGGGCTACTGGCGCAACCCGGTCGCCACCGAGGCGGTGTTCCGGGCACGGACCGCCGAAGGGGCGGAGGGGTTTCTCCGCACCGGAGACCTGGGCGCCGTTCACGACGGCGAGCTGTATGTGACGGGTCGGCTGAAGGACGTGCTCGTCATCCACGGACGGAACCTGTACCCGCACGACATCGAGCATGAAGTGCGCCTGCAACACCCGGAGTTGGCCGACCAGGCGGGTGCCGCGTTCACGGTTGCCGCGCCGGAGGAGAAGGTCGTCGTGGTCCACGAGGTCCGGGGCCGCTTCCAGCCGGACCGGCTGCTGGAGATCAGTCGGGGAGTCAAGGCCACCGTGGCCCGTGAGTTCGGCGTGTCGGTCGGCGGGGTGGCGCTGCTGCGCCCCGGCAGTGTGCTGCGCACCACCAGCGGCAAGATACGACGTGCGGCGATGCGCGAACTGTTCCTCGGCGACGAGTTGTCCACGGTGTACGAACACCTCGATGCTCGGATCGCCGCGGTCCGTCCGGTCCGTCCGGTCGTTCCGGTCGGTGCGGGGAGGTCGGCATGACCGGCGACGCAGGCCGGGTGGCCGACCTGGAACGGGTGCTGGCCGAGGCCGCTCGGGACGGTGGTCCATTCGCCCCGGCGCGGAGCACACAACTGGACCGTGAAGCCGAGTTCCCGGCCGACGCCATGGCACTGCTGGACGCTTTCAGGCTGTTCCAACACTACGTCCCCACCCGTTACGGAGGCAGTCTGGAGCGTTTTCCCGAGGCTTCCCGACTGCTCGCAGCAGTGGCCCGCCGCGACCTGACCGTGGCGATCGCGCACGGAAAAACGTTTCTGGGAAGTTCCCCGGTATGGGTCTCCGGAGCCCCGGAACAGGCCGCCTGGCTGGGCGGGCAGGTGCTGGACGGCACCAAGGTCGCTTGGGCGCTGACCGAACACCACCACGGGGCCGACCTGCTCGCCGGCGAGGTCACCGCGACCCGGACGACCGGGGGAGGTTGGCGGCTGGACGGTGAGAAGTGGCTGATCAACAACGCCACCAGGGCGCAGGTGGTCTGTGTTCTGGCCCGCACCGGAGCGGACGGAGGCGGCCGTGGGTTCAGCCACTTCCTGGTGGACAAGCGCCGCCTCACGGAAGGGAGTTACACACACCTGCCCAAGACGCACACCCACGGCATCCGCGGCGCCGACATCAGCGGCATCGCCTTCCGGGGAGCACGGCTGCCCGACGAAGCCCTGGTCGGTCAGGTCGGGGACGGCATCCCGACCGTGCTGCGCGCCATGCAGATGACACGCCCCCTGTGCTCGGCGCTCTCCGTCGGAGCCGTCGATCACGCGCTGCGGCTCGCGGCGGAGTTCGCCGCCGGCCGCGAGTTGTACGGCGCTGCGCTGATCACGCTGCCGAGCGTACGTTCCCTCATCGGACAGGCCGTCGCGTCGGCGTTGCTGGCGCAGGCGGTATCCGTCGTCGCCGCCCGCGCGATCGGCACGCTGACCGGAGAGATGAGCGTGATCTCCGCCATAGCCAAGTCCTTCGTGCCCACGGTAGTGGAGGACACGCTCGCACGGGTCGCCGAACTGCTGGGCGCCCGCGGCTTTCTGACCGAGGAGTTCGGCCACGGGGCCTTCGCGAAACTGCAGCGGGACCACCGCATCGTCCCCGTCTTCGAGGGCAGTACCGTGGTCAATCGCAACGCGTTGATCAACCAGTTCCCCGTACTGGCGGCGGCCTTCCGCAAGAACCGGTACGACGCTACGGGCCTCGCCACCGCCACCACCGTGACACAGCCGCTGCCGCGGTTCGAGCCCGAGCGGCTGGTACTGCGCTCCCGGGAGGGATGCAGCGTGGTCCAGGGGCTGACGGGCGCGGTGGCCGGACTCGACGTGCCACCACGCGTGGCCCGGCTGGTGGAACGGTTCACCGAGTCGGTGCGGGACGTCATCGACCAGGTGGCCGACTACCGGCCCACCGCACGGGACGTCCCCCCGGCGGCCTTCGCGCTGGCCGCACGCTACGAACTGTGCCTGGCGGGTGCCGCCTGCGTGCATCTGTGGCTCAACAACCGGCAGACGGGCGCACTGTGGCTCAACGACCCGCAGACGGGCGCACTGTGGCACGACGCGGCCTGGTTGGAAGCCTGCTTGCTGCGCGTGCTGGTGTTGCTCGGTGTCGACCCGGGCACGGACGGCGCGCGGATCCACGACCTCCTGACGGACCTGCTGTCGCAAGCGGCGGCGGACGGGTCGCCGCTGTCGCTGTTCCCGGCGTTCCCCGCCGACGTTTCCTCCTGGAGCCAGTCATGACCGTCCCCACCCATCCGGCAACGGCTGCCGCGTACGAACCGGGCGCCGCCGATCTGGGCCGGCTCCTGGGCGATCCTTGGGACACCGCCAACCCCGTGGGATTCGCCGCCGTACTGGCCGCCGACGAACGCGGCGAGATGCTTGCCGAGGGCGAGAAGCTGCTGGATGCCTACGGTCTGGGGGCCGAGTTCGTGCCACCGGGACTCGGCGGGCGGTTTCACCGGCTGGACCGGCTGATCGGCACCATGCGCACCGTGGTCCGCCGCGACCCCACCCTCGCATACGGCTACGGCATGAGTTCCCTGATGGCCGCCGTCAACGTGTGGACCGCCGGGCGAGCAGAGCAGGCGCAGGAAGTAGCCGGCCTGTTGCTGGACAACCACAAACTCGCCTGCGCCTACCACGAACTGGACCACGGCAACGACCTGGCCCGAGCGGAGTTCTCCGCCCGTGTCTCGGGCGCCGGCCTTCGACTGAACGGGCGCAAGGAGGTCGTCACCAACATCGATCGGGCCACGGCGCTGCTGCTGTTCGCCCGCACCGGCGACCGACCGGGCAGTCGCAACCACTCGCAACTCCTCGTCCGCCCGACGGATCTCCCCTCGCAGAGCGTCCGTCACCTGCCGCGCCACCCCACGTCCGGTGTGCGCGGCGTGCCACTGAGCGGTATGGAGTTCCACGACTGCCCACTGCCCGCCGACGCCGTTGTCGGGGCCCTCGGTCAGGGTTTGGAAACCTCCCTGCGAGCCTTCCAGATCACCCGGATCGTTCTTCCGGGCATGGCTCTGGGAGTCGTCGAAACGGCGCTGGAGATCGTGTTGCGCTACGCGCGAGGGCGCAGGTTGTACGGCAGGCCGATGCTGGACCTGCCCTACGTGCGCGGCGTCATAGCAGAGGCTTTCGCCGACCTGCTGCTGTGTGACGGCCTGACCACGGTTGCGGCACGCGCACTGCATCTGCTGCCGGACGAGGCCAGTGTGCACGCCGCAGCGGTGAAATACCTGGTTCCCCGGATCCTGATGGCGGCGACGGGGCGGCTGGCCACCCTTCTCGGCTCGGGGTTCTACGTACGGGAGGGCGACAGTGCCCTGATGGACAAGCTGCTGCGCGACGTCCAGCCCGCGGGATTCGTCCATGCCTCCGGTGCCATCTGCCAGATGACCATGCTTCCGCAGTTGCCCGCGCTGGCCCGCCGCTCCTGGCGCTCCTCGGATCCCGCGCCCGACGGGGTCTTCCGGCTCCACGACGCGCTACCCCCCGTCCCCTACCAGGAGCTCACCGTCCGGGCGAGGGGCCGCGATCATCTGGCTCCGTCCGTGGTGACCGGGCTGGACCTCGTGCCCGACACCGAGGAGCACCGTCGGCTGCGGCACCTGGGGGCGGTCTTCTCAGGCGAACTCGACGAACTGGCAGGGGACTGCGCCGACTTGACGCCACCGGAACAGTCCGTCACCGCCAGTCACGCCAGCTACGAGCTCACCGCTCGCTACGCCGCCGTGCTCGCCGCCGGTTCCTGCCTCAGCCTGTGGGCCCATGGTCAGCAGGACGCCGATCCCTTTCTGCGTGATCCCGGCTGGGTGACAGCCGCCCTCACCCGGCTGATCGCCCACCGCCGTGCACAGCTGACGACACTCCCGGACGATCTGCGCGAGCACCTCATCGACGAGTTGATCCGGCGCGAGAGCACAGGGGCCTCCTTCGGCCTGGCCTTGCACACACCCTGAACAACACACCACAAACCACGAAGGGAAAACGGATGTCACAGGTGACGGAGACAAGCGAACTTCAGTCCTGGCTCGCGGAGCTGGCGGCGGGCTACCTGGAGATACCCGCCGAGCGCCTGGAGACCGATGTGCTGCTGTCCGACTACGGACTGGACTCGGTCTACGCGCTGACCCTCCTCGACGCCATCGAGGAGAAACTGGAGCTGAAACTCGACGATACCGTGATATGGGACCACCAGACCATCGATGCCCTCGCCGCATACCTCGCGAAGGAACTGGAGCGACGATGAAAGGTCAGGTGGCCCTCGTCACCGGAGCGTCGCGGGGCGTCGGCGCCGAGACGGCGATGATTCTCGCCCGCTGGGGCGCCGACCTGGTGATGTGTTACCGGAACCGGACACCTCGCGCCGCAAAACTCACCGGCGCCGTCCAGGAGGTGAGCCCGCGTTCGATCACGGTCCGCCACGATCTCACCGACCCGCAGGCGGCCCGGACCGTGCTTGCCGCCGTGCATGACCGGTTCGGCAAACTCGACGTGCTGATCCTCAACGCCAGCGGCGGTCTGGAGAAGGGCCGGACCGCCGACTACCCGCTCCGTCTCA
>CBFHCJ010000035.1:0-21328 GCA_965654005.1 uncultured Streptomyces sp.
CGCGGCGAACGCCTGCGCCATCAGGGCGACCGAGCCACGCTGAACAGGAGCGCATCCTATTGAAAATGAAACGGCCGTTTGCGGCTCACCGTGAGAGTTGTAGCCTGGGCAACGGAACTCGATATCGTCCCATGATTTGTGCCACGTGCCCTCTGGAGATGTCTCCGAAGTCCCCACGGTGATTGACGGAATCACCGATACGGCTGCTGCCACGGTGAAGTTATGTCCAAGGAATTGCAAGACTGGGTCGAAAACGACGTTGCCCAGTTCAAAACCAAGCCAATGAGCTGGCTCTCGTCATATCACTTCTTCCGTGATCCGATCCGCCCGACGTACTCGGACATCAGTTACTTCCTCGCACCGGCGGATGGGGTGATCCTCTACCAGAAAGAGGTCCGGCCCGACGAGAGCGTCGTCGACATCAAAGGTCGACCCTACTCGCTGCGCCAGGCACTGTGCGACCCGTACTACGACAGACCGAGCCTCGTCATCGGTATTTTCATGACATTCTTCGATGCGCATGTGAACCGGATCAGTTATGCGGGACGTCTGTCATACCGACTGATCGAGCCGAGCGACACGACGAACCGTCCCATGCTCGCCATCGAGAAGAGCATCCTTGATGACCTTCGGGTTTCGCTCGAAGATGCCGACTACTTGCACCAGAATCAGCGCATGGTAAACCGCATCAACTCACCGGAGCTCGGGCAGCCGTATTTCATCCTCCAGGTTGCCGACTATGATGTCGGCTCCATCACTCCGTTCGAACTGCGACAGAACTGGCCAGTCACTCAGGGAAAGCGCTTCTCGCAGATCCGCTACGGCTCTCAGGTGGATCTCATCGTACCGCTCTCGCGGCGATGGGAATTCGTCCCGACACAGCCTGTCCACTTTCACGTGGAGGCGGGGATCGACACCGTGATCGAGATCAGGGACAGGCAGGCGGAAGTCGCAGCGCGTTAGCCACTCGATTTCACCGAGGAGAAGAAATGGAAACCCCAATGGCTGGGGTGCCCGGTGCGCCACCTGCCTACACCGACTACCGGCCTCGCAACCCAACGCAACTGGAACGTCCGGCGTTTCTCCTTAATGCCCCGTTCTCGTATTCGACTGAAGCCGCCAACAATGTGTGGATGGAGGAACTGAGCCTGCACGAGCGTGTTCCCGACATACGCAGAGCGATGGCACAGTTTCTCGATCTGTTCCGCTTTCTGGCCGGTGATGCACTCGTCTATGTCCTTCCGAACCCCCGGGTCGAGGGACTCCAGGATCTGGTCTTCACCGGCAATCTCGGAATCGTGCTGACTCATCTGAACAGCACGCCCGTAGTCATTTCGAACTTCACATCAGAGCCACGACGAGGAGAAACCGAGGTCGGCGTACACTTCTTCGAGCTGTTCGGGTACGAGACGCATGTCGCCCCGCACAAATTCGAGGGAGAGGCTGAGCTCAAACATCTTCACGACAACGTCTATGCCGGGGGTTACGGCCAGCGCTCCGAGCTGGAAACCTACGACTGGATGGAGCGCGTCTTCGGAATGGACATTGTCAAGGTTCGCGAAACGGACCCGTACCTTTACCACGTCGACTGCACGATCTTCCCGATCACACGGGAAGATACGCTGGTATGTACGGGAATGTTCGAGCGTGAGGAAGTTGTGGAGCTTGAAAAACGTACCAACATCATCGACGTCTCCAGAGACCATTGCTACGCCGGAATTTGCAACTCAGTGAGATGTGACAGCACCATTGTCAACTCCTCTCACATCCATGAGCTCAGGGCCGGCACCGAGGACTACCAGCTCGAGCTGTGCAAGAACCGCAAGCTCGAGGACATCGCGGCAGACCTCGCGATGGAAGTCAGCTATCTGAACCTCTCCGAGTATCACAAGGGCGGGGCGCTGCTGTCGTGCATGGTCATGCACCTAAATCGCTACTCGTACGAATTCAGACTGCTGTGAACTGAGCGTTAAGACGGCTATGGGCAAGGCTGTGGCACCGGGATTCGGGCGGGTGGCGCGAGCGATGACGGCGCCGATCCTCTTCGCCCAGATCGGCGACGCGGCCATCCAGGTCACCAACACGGCATTCCTCGGACGTATCGGCTCGGCAGAGCTGGCGGCCATCGGCTTCGTAGACTCACTGCTCGAGGTCGCGATCGTCCCAGCCATCGGCCTGATCGGGGCGATGCAGATAGCCGTAGCCCGAAGAACAGGTCAGCAACGTGGGGGGGAAATAGGCGTGACATTCAACCGGACGCTTCGCCTCGTACTTCCTACGATGCTCGCCATAGGCCTGTTCCTGCGGGTGGGTACCGAGGCGTATGCGGACCGGTTCATCGGCTCCGCAGCGGTCGCCACGGCCATGGCGGACTTCTTTCGGTACGGGTTCCTCGGCGTCGTGTGCTTCGCGCTGACCTTCGCTTACAGCTCGTTGTACGTGGGCATCGGGCGCACCCGCATTCTTGTGAGCGCGACCGCCCTCGAGGTCTGCGTCGACGTCGCCCTGACCTACGTGCTGGTGTTCGGCCGCTTCGGTGCGCCGCGGCTCGGTATGGAAGGCGCCGGCATCGGCTTTGCCGTGGCGGAGGCGAGCGCACTCGCCTTCCTCGCTTTCCGTGCCTGGCGTCAGCTCAAGGTCGGCGGATGGATGTTGTTCCGTCCTCGCGTTGTCGGTGGGGTGTCCAGCGCCCGGCTGCTGCGCGTCGGTTGGCCGATCAGTGGGCACTTCCTGATCGAGACGCTGCGCTGGCTGGGCTTCCTTCTGATCGTGGCGCAGATGGGTGAAGGTGCGCTTGCTGCATCGAGCGTGGTGTACGCCTGCTACGGCCTGCTGGTCATACCGGCCATCGCGTTCAGTGAGGCCGCCTATTCCCTGGTCAGCAATTTGATAGGGCGTGGGAAAGAGGGCGACATCTCGGCCTTGATGCGCGCACTGGTTACGAGTGTGTACGCGATCACGTTTCCGCTCGCATTGTTCGGTGCCCTCTGGCCCGGTACCGCGCTTTCGGCGTTCACCAGTGATCCGGCCACTATCGCGGCCGCTTCCACGCCGCTTCAGGTCGTCTCCTTGTTGATGCTGCTCGTGATCCCCGCAGAAATGTGGTCCGCCGCCGTTTTCGGCACCGCAGACACCGCCGTCGGATCGATGATCGAGTTCATCGCGAGCGGATTGATGATCGGGGCTGCCTACGTCGCTGAATCCGTGCTTGGTCTCGGCCTGACATACATCTGGGCGGCACTTGGTCTGGGAGCCTCGCTTACCTTGGTGCTCTCCTACGGTCGTATGCGCAGCGGCGCGTGGAAGAAGCACAGACTATGAGGCCGTCCGGGGTGCCTTGAAAGGCGCTACCGGGCCGGTTGTCCTGGAAATCTGATGAAGAGAGGGTAAGTCATGAGCCCGGGACCGGAAGCGGCGTATCACAGTGCAGGGCAGCCATCCGTCGAATTTTTCACGCTCAAGCAGAGGCCAGAACTTGAGGATCAAGTGGAACTCCTGCATGAGAGTGCGTGGGACAAGTTCCTTGAGGGAGCCCCCTGGGAATACTGGGATTCGCTCTTCGATGTCTTCGCCGACTTTCAGATCCTGCTGTGCAATCCGCACAACACTGTTGTGGCGGCCGGGCACTCCGTTCCAATCGTCTGGGACGGCAGCTTGAAAGACCTGCCGTCGACTCTCGACGACATAATCAGGCGGGGGTTGAACGCCTTCCATCACGGCTGTCAGCCCACCACGCTGTCCGCTCTGGCAGCCATGGTGATGCCGGAGCGGCGAAAACAGGGACTCAGCTCACTTCTGATTCAAGCGATGCGTTCGCTTGCTGCCCGGCATGGGTACGAGTCTCTGGTCGCACCCGTCGGCCCCATTCTCAAGCACCTCTATCCGCTGACGCCCATGGAGCGGTACATGCGGTGGAAACGGGCCGATGGTTCTCCTTTCGACCCGTGGATACGGGTCCACTGGCAATTGGGGGCTCGGGTACTGTGCGTCGCCCCCACCACGGCGATCAGCACCGGGACGGTCACCCAATGGGAGGAGTGGACCGGTATGAGATTCCCCGAGAGCGGCTCGTACATAGTCCCCGGAGCGCAGCAGCCGGTGGAAATAGACCGGGAACGCGATATTGGACGCTACGAGGACCCCGGCGTCTGGATGCGCCATCCCATCGCGCCCGGGGAAAACGGTAGGCCGCGGTAGCGAAGACGGCGGTCGCGTGCGGTGGGCCCGCATCAACCGCCAGGCCCTCGTCCTGCAAGCCGGGTCGCAGTAGGGTGCGAAGTCGGTGGCGAAGATCATCGACGTTGTCGGCGGGCCGTCGCGACGACTCGTCATTGCGACGGCCCACTGCGGAGGTCCGAGCGCCAAGTCCCGCCGCAGGCCCGGCTCACCAATCTCGAGTCGCGATCAACTCCTCCACGTCCGCCGCCGGGAAGCCGTACGCCTCCGCCACGAACCACGACCGCGGTCGTGCCGCCGTCGCGCCCGCCGGGTCGGAGCCTCACGATGATCAGCGCGGTGTCGTCGGTGGCGCCCTTGGGCAGCAGCAGTCCGCGACCGGAGACCGAGACCAGCTTCTCCGCCGGTGCGACCCTCGTGCTCTACACCGACGGCCTGATCGAACGCCGCGGCGAGGACATCGACACCGGACTCGCCCGCCTCATCAACACCCTTGCCCGCCACCACGGGAGCCGACCCCGATACGCTCGCCGACGCAGTCCTCCTCGAGACGCACTTGCGCACACCCCGGCGCCGTAACCTGTGGCGCTGGCCTTCAGGCTACTTCTTCTCAATGATCCGTTCACGCGGCGGCGCGTTTTCGTGCTGGAGAGCCAACCGGCTTCCGCCCCGCGGAAACCGATCGGTCTACACCGCCTCGTGCTCGCAGCCGGCGAGTCAGCAGATCCTCGGGAGCTGCTCCCCGATCGGCATGTCCACAACGCGAGTGCCACCCAGTCCCGTACGGGCCACCACCATTCCCGGATGGTCCGCCACGGCCTCTCCGATGACCTTGGACTCCTTTCCCAGCGGATGCGATCGCATCGCCTCGAGGACGGCGTCCGCGTGCTCGCGCGGCACGAACGCCACGAGCTTGCCCTCGTTGGCGACGTACATCGGGTCAAGGCCCAGCACCGCGCAGGCGTTGGCGACGGGCGCCGGGACCGGGATCTCCCGCTCGCTGATGACGACCCCGGTGCCCGCGGCGGCGGCGATCTCGTTCAGTGCGGCGGCCAGCCCGCCCCTGGTGGGATCGCGCAGCACGTGCAGGTCCGGGGTGACCGCGAGCATCGTCTCGACGAGTCCACCGAGGGCCGCGCAGTCGCTCTCGACCTCCACACCGAATTCGAGGCCCTCGCGGACGCTCATGATCGCCACGCCGTGCACGCCGATCGCGCCGCTGACGATCACGACGTCGCCGGGAACGACCCGCTGCGGTCGCAGATCGACGCCCTCCGGGATGATCCCGATACCGGCCGTGTTGATGAAGACGCCGTCGCCGTGGCCGGCCTCCACCACCTTGGTGTCGCCCGTCGCGACCTCGACACCGGCGGCGCGCGCGGCCGTACCGAGCGCTTCGGCCACCCGGGAGACGGTGCGCAGTTCCACGCCCTCCTCCAGGATGAAGCCACAGGAGAGGTACGACGCCCGGGCGCCGCTCATGGCGAGGTCGTTGACCGTGCCGTTGACGGCGAGGTCGCCGATGCTGCCGCCGGGAAAGAAGAGCGGGCGTACGACGAACGAGTCGGTGGAGAAGGCCAGTCGGAGGCCACCCAGCGACAGCTCGGCGGCGTCGCCCGCCTGAGCGAGCACGTCTGAGCCGTACGCGGGCGCGAAGAGGTGCTGGACCAACTCGGCGGACAGCGCTCCGCCCCCGCCGTGCCCCATGACGATACGGGACTGGTCGCGCAGCGGAGCCGGGCAGGTCCAGGTCGTCGGGTCCAGGGCCGGTGCGATCAGGTCGGTGGTGTCAGACAACGGGGGTCGCCTCCCGGGGCGCGGGGGTGGTGTCCAGGCGCCGGTAGAGGTAGTACGCGGCGCAGGCGCCCTCGCTGGAGACCATCGTGGCTCCCAGCGGGGTACGGGGTGTGCACAGGGTGCCGAACGCCTCGCACTCATGCGGCTTGATGAGGCCCTGCAGGACCTCGCCGCTGCGGCACTCGGCCGGTTCGCGGGTGCGGATGCCCTCGACCGAGAAGCGGTACTCGGCGTCGTGGTCGCGGTACTTGGCGGACAGGCGCCAGCCGCTGTCGGGGATCATGCCGATGCCGCGCCAGGCGCGGTCGGTGACCTCGAAGACGTCCTCCAGCATGGTCTTGGCGGCCGGGTTGCCCTCGGGGCGGACGGCACGGGCGTAGGCGTTGTCGACCTTGTGCTCGCCGCGTTCCAGTTGCCGCACGGTCCGGCGCACGCCTTCGAGGATGTCGAGGGGTTCGAACCCGGTCACGACGATCGGGACCCGGTGCCGCTCCGCCAACTCCGGGTACTCCCCCATGCCCATCACACTGCACACGTGCCCGGCCGCCAGGAAGCCCTGGACCCGGCACTGGGGGGATCTCATGATCGCCTCGATGGCGGGCGGCACCCGCACATGGGACACCAGCAGGCTGAAGTTCGGGATGCCCAACTTGCGGGCCTGGTACACCGTCATGGCGTTGGGAGGCGCCGTCGTCTCGAAGCCGATGCCGAAGAACACGACCTCCCGACCGGGGTTCTGCTGAGCGATCTTCAGGGCGTCGAGCGGCGAGTAGACCACCCGTACGTCTCCGCCTTCCCCGCGCACCTGGAACAGGTCCCGTCCGGTCCCGGGCACGCGGAGCATGTCGCCGAAGGAACAGAAGATCACATCGGGGCGGGAGGCGATCTCCAGTGCCTTGTCGATGGTTTCCAGGGGGGTCACGCACACGGGACAGCCGGGCCCATGGATCAACTCGACTTCATCCGGCAGCAGTTGGTCGATGCCGTGACGGATGATCGTGTGCGTCTGTCCGCCGCACACCTCCATCAGCGACCAGGGCCTGGTCACCGTGGCGTGGATGTCGTCGAGGAGCCGGCGGGCAAGATCCGGGTCCTGGAACTCGTCGATGTACTTCATTTCCGCGCCTCCTCGCCGGCGGGCGGGAGAACGCCGCCCGCTTCCGCGGCCATTTCCCAGGGGTCGCCGAACTCCTCCTGCAACATGCCCAGATCGGCGAAGAGTTGCAGCGTCTGTCGCGCCGACTCCTCGTCCAGGCGTTGCAGGGCGAATCCGACGTGGACGATGGCGTACTCGCCGACCTGGAGGTCCGGCAGGTACTCCAGGCACACCTCCTTGACCACACCGCCGAAGTCGACGTTGGCCATCCGGGTGCCGTCGCGTTCCTGGATCTCCAGCACTCTGCCGGGTACCGCCAGGCACATGGGCTTCTCCTCGCTGTGGGGTGGTGCGTCACGGTCAGTCGGGGGCCGCGGTCCGGTCGCGCACTCGGCCGGCCACCACGAGCTGTCCGAGGGCCAGGCCGCCGTCGCCCGGCGGGACCAGGTGGTGGCGCAGCACCGTGAAGCCGTCCGCGCCGAGGGTCTCGGCGCAGGCCGAGGAGAGCAGGGAGTTGAGGAACACGCCGCCGGTCAGGGCGACCGTGTCCACTTTGTGCCGCTCGCGCGCCAGCCCGCAGACGCGGTGGACCAGTCCGGTGACTGCCCGGTGGAAGCGAGCCGCTACCAGGGCCGGTGCCACGCCCGCACGCAGGTCGTCGACGATGGCCGCCAGCACCTGTGCCGGGTCCGCCCGGACCGGCTCGCCACCCCGCTCCGGCTCCCGTACGGCGAACGCGTAGGCGACGGTGTCCCCAGCGGGTGCCCCGAGCGCGGCGGCCTCCAACTCGACGGCGGCCTGGGCCTCGTATCCCGACCGGTGGCAGACGCCCGCGAGGGACGACACCGCGTCGAAGAGCCGACCCATGCTGGAAGTGGGGACGCAGTTCAGGCTCCGCACCAACTGCCGTTCCAAGACGTAGAGTTCATCGGGAGGACAGGCCGCGACACAGGCGAGCGAGGGGGACCAGTCGATCCCGGCCGTCCGCAGGTGCGCGAGCGCCATGCGGTACGACCGGTGCACCGCGGCGTCACCCCCGGGCAGCGGCACATACGCCAGGTGCCCGAACCGGGCGAAGCCGTCGTAGTCGGCGAGCAGGAACTCCCCGCCCCACACCGCCCCGTCGTCGCCGTAGCCCGTGCCGTCGAAGGCGACGCCCAGCACGGGCCGACTGCCGTCGATTCCGTTTTCGGCCATCGCGGCGGCCACATGGGCGTGATGGTGCTGCACGCGGACGACGGTCCGGCCTGCCGCGTTTCGGGCGGCCCACTGGGCGGAGCGGTAGCCGGGGTGTCGGTCGGCCGCCAGCAGTTCCGGCCGCACCGGGGTGATCGACTCCAGTTGTGCCACGGCCCGTTGGAAGGCCCGCTGGGTGGCGAGGTCGTCCATGTCGCCGATGTGGGCGGAAAGCCAGGCCCGGCGGCCCTCGCCGAGGCAGAACGCGTTCTTGAGGTCTCCGCCGACGGCGAGGGCCGGGCGTACGGGCACCGGAAGGGTCAGCGGCAGGGGCGCGTATCCGCGGGCGCGGCGCACCATCAGCGGTTTCCCGTCGCACACGCGCACCACGGAGTCGTCGCACGGCACATGGATCGGCCGGTCGTGCGTGAGCCAGGCGTCGGCCAGATGCGCCAGCCGCTCCAGCGCCTCGTCGTCGTCGGTGACGATCGGCTCTCCGGAGACGTTGCCGCTGGTCATGACGAGCAGCCGGGGGCCCACGGGGTCGCCGGGCAGGCCGAAAAGGAGCTGGTGCAGGGGGGTGTACGGCAGCATGACGCCGAGGTCGGGGCTCCCGGGCGCGACGGTCCCGGCCGGCCGTGGGCCTCCCGGCACCGGCGTACGGCGGCGCAGCAGCACGATGGGCCGGGTGGTGCCCGTGAGCAGGTTCCGCTCCTCGGGACCGAGCCGGACGAGGTGCTCGATGTCGTCGAGGCTCCCGGCCATCACGGCGAACGGCTTGTCGCCCCGGTCTTTGCGCAGACGCAGCCGGGCGACGGCGGCGGGATCGGTGGCGTCGCAGGCCAGGTGGTAGCCGCCCAGGCCCTTGACCGCGAGGGTCGCGCCGCTCGCCAGCAGCCGGCGGGCCTCGGCGACCGGGTCCGCGTCCGTGACGGGCCCCGGCGGGCCGTCGCCGTCGGGTCGGGGGACCAGCAGGCGCAGCCGCGGTCCGCAGGCAGGGCAGGCGACCGGCTGCGCGTGGAAGCGGCGGTCGGCCGGATCGGCGTACTCACGGGCGCAGTCGGGACACATCGGGAAGGCGGCCATGGTGGTGTGCGCCCGGTCGTAGGGCAGGCCGGTGACGATCGTGAACCGCGGGCCGCAGTGGGTGCAGTTGACGAAGGGGTGGCGGTGGCGCCGGTCGGCGGGGTCGGCCAGCTCGCGCAGGCACGTTGCGCAGGTGGCCGTGTCCGGCGGGATCAGGGTCCCCGCGGGGCCGCCCGAGCGGGAGGCGAGGATGGTGAACGCCCTGTCGCCGGTGACGGGCACGTCCCGGTGGTCGACGCAGTCCACGCGGGCCAGCGGGGGCGCGTCCAGGGCGATGCGGTCGCAGAACCGGGCGATGGCCGCGGGTGCTCCCTCGACCTCCGCGATGACGCCCTCCGGGGTGTTGGTCACGTGTCCGGACAGATCGAGGGCGGTGGCGAGGGTGTGGACGTACGGCCTGAAGCCGACGCCCTGCACCACGCCCCGTACGGTCAGCCGACGGCGCAGCCGCGTCTCCCCGGCGACGGCGGCCCGGGGCGGCGTACCGCTCACGAGTGGGAGTGCGCCACGCCGCCCGCGTGCTCGTGCGGGGCGGCACCTGGTCGGCGGGCCATGACGGGGGTGTGGAGGGGCGTACCGCCCACGGCCGTCAGCGCCCGGTCCAGGAGGGCACCGACCCCCAGGTCCTGGCGGGCCGAGGTCAGCAGCACCTCCACTCCGGGGTTGACCTGCTCCACGTTCGCGCGGAACGCCGCCTCGTCGAAGGCGACGGCCTCGGCGATGTCGGTCTTGGTGACCACCACCAGGTGGGCGAGGCCGAAGGCGGTGGGGTACTTGAGCGGCTTGTCCTCGCCCTCGGTCACGGAGGCGAGCACGACACGGAGGGTCTCCCCCAGGTCGTACGAGGCCGGACAGACGAGGTTGCCTACGTTCTCCACGAACAGCAGCCGGGTCGCCTCTGGCAGCCATCCTTCCAGGTGCCGTTCGAGCATCCCGGCCTCCAGGTGGCACAGCCCGTCGGTGAGGACCTGCTTGACCGGCACGCCCGAGCGCGCGAGCCGCGCCGCGTCGTTCTCGGTGGCCAGGTCCGCGGTGAGCGCGGCGACCGGGACGGAGCGCTCCCGGGCGAGGACCAGTTCGCGTTCCAGGAGGGCGGTCTTCCCGCTGCCGGGGCTGGAGAGCAGGTTGACGACCGTCGTGCCACGGGCGGCCAGTTCGGTGCGCAGGGTGTGCGCGGCCCGGTCGTTCTTGGCTAGTACGGCCTGCTGCAGGTCGACCACACGGCACATGGTTCAGCGCTCCTCGGGGATCGGTTCGCGGGTGGATGCGTGCGTTTGGCCGTCCTCCCAGTGCACGCCGACGATCTGCAGTTCGCGGCCAGACAGGAGGTCGGTCCGTCCCCGGCCGCACAGTGGACAGCTCAGCAGGGGCGGCATGCCGACGGCCCACTCGTGCGCGCACGGGGCGCAGCGGGCTCGCCCGGGTACCGTGTCGGTGACCAGTTCGGCGCCTTCCAGCACGGTCCCGGCGCAGGCCAGGTCGAAGCAGAACGACAGGGCATCGGGTACGACACCGGCCAGCTCGCCCACCTGGAGCCGTACGGAGCGCACCGATGTGACACCGCCGGCCCGCTCGGCCGCCTCTTCCACCTGGCCGATCACCGCCAGCGCGATGGACATCTCGTGCATCGGTCTCCGTCCCGGCGGCCCGAGCGTGCGTGCGCGGCGCGCCGACGTCCATTAGAGGTGAGGCACGAGGGGCCGATGGACCGGCACGCCGTCATCGCCCGTCCCCGTACGCCGTTCGCCGCATCGGCACAGCCGCCTGGCGCCACAATCGCCGGGCGACCGCTCACCGCGCGGTGTCGACGACGAGGGCCCCTGGCGCCGACTCGTACGGTTCGTCGGCCCGCAGGATCCCTTCGATCAGCCGGACGGCCTCCGGCACGGCGTCGGACACCGGCGGGCTGAGCCCGATGCGCTCCTCCAGTGAGGCCGGTTCGCAGCCGACCACCAGCGTGCGCCGGGGCGGCGGGCTCCCCGTTCCTGCGCAGAGGGTGCCCAACAGCGCGAGTACGGCGTCGGGGGTCATTCGGTGGCCGTCGAGCGGGGCGGGCTGGGGATCGTCTCCGATCGCGCTGTCGTGCTCGATGACGTACAGCGTGCCGGGATCGCCGCCGCGCGCGGTGGCGTCCACCAGGATCAGGGTGTCGTAGCCGTCGAGGAGCTGGTAGGCGAGGTGCACGCCCCGCACCCCGATGTCCGCGACCTCCACATGTCCGGGCAGCTGGCGCCCGGACAGTGCCCGCGCCGTCTCCACGCCGAAGCCGTCGTCCCCGAGGAAGACGTTCCCGATGCCGGCGACGAGGACCTTGCCGCTGTCCGCGGGCAGGCGGTGTGCCCGGGCCTGGGCGAGTGCGGGGTGGTCCTCCAGGATGACCGGTGAGGACAGCATCACGTCCGCACGGCCGGGTTGGCCGGCGAGCACGGGCCAGGTGTGAAGGTTGCGGCAGGACGTGGTCGCGCCCCTCGCCCACTCGGGAGGATCGGTCATCGACAGGAACGACCCGGCGTTCAGGCCCATCAAAAGGTGGGTGGCCACCAGGGAGCGCGAAAGCGCCGCGTCCCGGTCGGCGGCCTCGCTGTCCGCGGGTGTCCAGGTGCCGGTGTTCTCGACGACGGCGGTCAGGCGCGCGACCCGGTGAGGCCCGTCGAGTTCGAGTTCGTGTGCCGACAGCCGCAGTGCGCCACTGATCTCCTCGTGCCGGCGGATCACGCGGCCTACGGTGCCCCCGGCGCCGTCGAGGACCGGCTCGCTCTCCTCGTCCGCGGGGCGGCCGAAGGGGATCGTGACCCCGTCGCCGTCCATGAGTTCCGACACCGGCACGAGGGCCGCCACACGCTCCTCTGTTCCCTCGTCCTGGGGCACGAGGACCTGATCTCCCAGCGGTAGTTCGGGGACCGTCTCGAACTCGCCGTCCAAGCGGGCGCGTTGGACCGTGCGCCGCCGGGCGCGCAGGAAGCGCAGCTCGACCGCCAGGGTGGCGCCCGCCCGGGGTACCAACAGGCATTCGGTGTGCTGGAAGTCGTACTCGTCGTACTCGGCGGACTCGGCACGCCAAGCGGGCGGTACGAGGATGCCGAACTGCCTCCGCAGCCGGTTCTCGGCGGTGGAGGGCCGGTGCGGGTGGAGGGCATGGCCCTCGAGGAGGACGGCGTCGGCGACCTGCCGGGCCAGGGCGAAGCGTGCCTCGGTTTCCGGGGCGAACGCGGTCACGGTCACGGCGTGGTCGGTCACGGAGTGGTCCTTCCGGCGAAGGCGAGGTGCGGGGGTGTGCACGACGGTTTCTCCTTGTGAACGAACGCGCGCCTCAGTGCGTGGTACGGGGCGTCCGGGTCGTCGAACGTCCGGCGCATCCTGGCCAGTTCGCGCTCCCTGAAGGCGGCCAGGGGCTCTCGGCACTCCTGGCGCTCCAGTTCCGCCTTCTTCGCCGCGATCCGCTCCCGTGTCCCCGGCAGCGAGGCCAGCCGGGCCGCCAACCGGCCTACCTCGGCGGCGAAGTCCCGCGGCGCGCACTCGACCACCCGGTCGACCAGCCCGAGGTTCTGCGCGCTCACGGCGCTCATCGGCAGGGCTTCGCGCATGAGCCGCTCGGCCGTCGAGGCGCCCACCCTGCGGGGCAGCGTGTAGGTCCAGTACTCCGAGCCGTACAGGCCCATCAGCCGGTAGTGCGGGTTCAGTACACAACCGGTGCGGCACCACACCTCGTCGGCCGCCAGAGCGAGCATCGCGCCGCCCGCCGCGGCGTTGCCCGCCAGGCCGCAGACCACCAGTCGGTCCGTGGTCGTCAGGACCGCCTCGACCAGGTCGTCGATGGCGTTGATGTTCGCCCAGGACTCGGCGGCGGGGTCCGCGGCGGACTCGATGACGCCCAGGTGGATCCCGTTGGAGAAGAAGTCCCGCCGGCCGCCCAGCACCAGCACCGAGGTGGGGCGCGCGCACGCCTGGCGGTAGGCGTCGAGCAGGCGGCGGCACTGCGTGGTGCTCATCGCTCCGCCGGGGAAGGAGAACGAGAGGAAGCCGACGCTCCCCTCCTCGCGGTAACGCATGTCCGTCCAGGTGTGCCACGCCGCGTCCGGGGGCGCGGGGAGTTCCGGCAGCGGAGGCAGCCGGTCGCCGAGGGCCTGCACGGCGGGGAGTTTGAACGTGGGCGGCTGCCCCGGACGGCGCCGTCGGCGCAGCTCGGGGATCCACACGGCGCCGTCCGTCGTCGCCCGGCAGATCGCCCCGGTCCTGATGGCGAGCAGCTCCCCCGGGGCGCCGCGCAGGCTGTCCTCGGGATGGCCGCCGTGCAGGTACCACTCGTCGCCGAGCAGCGTGTCGAGCACGCCGGGCTGCGAATCGGCGGCGCGCAGCTTGCGGACGACGGTCCTCGTCGGGTCGGTGTCCCAGTCGATCCGACGGACGCTCTGGTCGAGGTACGGACGGGTGCGGGCCGTGTCCTGTGTGAGGGGACGGTACGTCCCGTCGGCGAAGCGCTCCACGGCGAGCATCACCGCCGCGAGTGCCGCGTCGGCGATCTCGCTCCGATACAGCTCGCTCTTGGCCACCGGCGGGACCGGACAGGCGACGGACGCCCACACGCCCCCCGCGTCCATCTCCTCCTCGGCCTGCAGCACCGTCACGCCCCACCGCTCGGCGCCCTCCTGGACCGCCCAGTCGAGGGACGACGGGCCCCGGTCCCCTACGGGACCCGGGTGCACGATGAAGCAGGGGTACGCGGCCCAGACCTCCCGGGGGATGGCCGTCTTCAGTATCGGCGCGAGGACGAGGTGCGGAGCGTGCCGTCGTACCGCCTGCGCCAACGAGGCGCCGGGCAGGGCGAGTTCCACCGCCACGGTGTGGCCGCGGTCGCGTAGTTCGGCATGGACGCGCTGGGTGAGGCTGTTGAACGCGCTGGCCACGAGCAGGATGTGCACGGCGAACTCCCGGCGGATTCCCGGCGGACGAGGTGCGGGCGACGATGCCTCGCCGACTGCGATGGTCGGCCACACCCGCCCGTCAATCACGCAGACGGGCCTCGGGGTCACCCGAAAGGGGGCGGGGGGACGCCACTCGGCCGTCGCGAACGCCTCGCCCCGCGACGGACCGTGCTAACCGCGCCACGCGTCGCCGCCCCGCCGACCGTACCGCCGGCACCGGCGTCCGGGAAGGCACGGGCCGGAGCCGTCCGTGACGCCTCTCGCCTCCCGCGGCCCGGCAGTGTAGACATGGCACATGGTCCGGCCCCTCGGTCGATCCGGCACCGGGTCGACACGTCGTCACGGCGGTCTCCGCGCACCGCGCGCGCATGACCGCACGCGCCCGGCGCGCGAGCACGGCGCGCGGAAGACACCGCACAAGTCGTCCGACCGGCGCCCGCGAGCGGAAGGCCGGTTACGGCCCTGGCCGCTCGGCGGACCGCGCTCGGCGCTGAGCGGGCGCAGTGTCGCCGGGCAGGTCTTCGTTCTCCAAGTGGTCATCGCGCTCCTGCTGGTCGTTGCCGCCGTGGTGTCACTGCTGCTGCAGGTCCGGCACGACACCACCCAGGAGGCCCGCAACCGTTCCCTCGCCGTCACCGAGGCTTTCGCCAACGCGCCGGGCACCCGTGAGGCGCTGAACAGGCCCGATCCCACCGCGGTGCTGCAACCGCGGGCAGAGGCCGCCCGCAAGGCGGCCAAGGTCGACTTTATTGTTGTCATGAACACCGAGGGGATCCGCTACACCCACCCCAAACCGGACCGCATCGGCAAGAAGTTCATCGGGAACATCGAACCCGCGCTGGCGGGCGGCACCCAGGTCGAGGAGATCTACGGGACCATCGGCCGGCTGGTGCAGGCCGTGGTGCCCGTCAAGGCGCCCGACGGCAAGGTGGTGGGGCTGGTGTCCGCCGGTATCACGACGGAGCACGTGGGCGGCGCCGCGAACCGGCAGCTGCCGCTCGTGCTGGCCGCCGCGGCCGCCGGGCTGGCCCTGGCCACGGCGGGGACGGCACTGGTCAGCAGGCGGCTGCTGCGTCAGACCCACGGCCTGGGGCCGCGCGAGATGACCCGCATGTACGAGCACCACGACGCGGTGCTGCACTCCGTCCGGGAGGGAGTGATCATCCTCAGCGGCGACGGCGACCTGCTGCTCGCCAACGACGAGGCACACCGACTGCTCGGCCTGCCCGCCGACGCCGAGCGACGTCATGTGACCGACCTCGGTCTGCCTCCCGACACGGCCGCGCTCCTGGCCTCCGCGCGGGTCGCCACGGACGAGGTGCACCTCGTCGGAGACCGGCTGCTGGCGATCAACCAGCGGCCGACGGACCTGGAGGGAGGCCCGCCCGGCAGTGTGGCCACACTCCGCGACTCGACGGAGCTGCGGTCCCTGTCCGGCAGGGCCGAGGTGGCGCGGGAGCGCCTGAGCCTGCTGTACGACGCCGGTGTGGGCATCGGGACGAGCCTGGACGTGACGCGTACCGCCGAGGAGCTGGCCCAGCTGGCCGTCCCCCGGTTCGCTGACTTCGCCACCGTGGATCTCTACGACGCGGTCCTCGGCGGTGAGGAACCGGACACGGGCATCGATCTGCGCCGTGCGGCGTTCAGCGGGATCCGCGAGGACGCCCCCCTCTACCCGGTGGGCGAGCGGATCCGTTTCGTCGAGTCCTCTCCGCAGGCCCACAGCCTCAGCACCGGCCAAGCCGTCCTCGAGCCCCGCCTCGGCCGGGCGCCGGGCTGGCTCGCGCAGGACGTCGAGCGCACCGCGCAGATCGTGGAGTACGGGATCCACTCGCTGATCACCGTGCCCGTGCGGGCGGGCTCCCTGGTGCTGGGCGTGGCCAACTTCTGGCGCTCCGAGAAGCCTGAGCCCTTCGACACGGAGGAGCTGGCCCTCGCGGAGGAACTGGTCGCCCGAGCGGCGGTCTCCATCGACAACGCGCGCCGCTACACGCGCGAGCACAGCATGGCCGTGACACTGCAGCGCAGCCTGCTGCCGCGAAAGCTGCCCGAGCAGAGCACCCTGGACATCGCCTACCGCTACCTCCCGGCGCAGGCGCAGGTGGGCGGGGACTGGTTCGACGTCCTGCCGTTGTCCGGTGCCCGCGTCGCGCTCGTCGTGGGCGATGTCGTCGGCCACGGGCTGCACGCCACGGCCACCATGGGACGGCTGCGCACCGCGGTCCACAACTTCTCCGCCCTCGACCTGCCGCCCGACGAACTCCTCTCACTCCTTGACGAGTTGGTCGCCCGCATCGACCAGGACGAGACGGCGGAGGGCGGCAGCGCTCCCATCACCGGCGCGACCTGCCTGTACGCGATCTACGACCCGGTCTCCAGACGCTGCAGTGTCGCCCGTGCCGGCCACCCGCCGCCTGCCCTGATCCGGCCCGACGGCGGCGTAGGGTTCCCCGACGTGCCTGCCGGGCTCCCGCTCGGCCTCGGGGGTCTTCCGTTCGAGACGGCCGACCTGGAACTGGAGGAGGGCAGTCGGCTCGTCCTGTACACGGACGGGCTCCTCGAGGACCGCGAGCGGGACATCGAGACGGGACTCGAGCTGCTGGGCGAGGCCCTGGCCCAGGCCGGGGCGTCGCCGGAGGACACCTGCCGAGCCCTGATCGACGCCCGGCCGGTGTCCCGGCCCACCGACGACATCGCGTTGATCGTGGCGCGCACCCGCGCCCTGGCGGGCAACCGGGTCACGCAATGGAGCGTTCCGGTGGATCCGGCGGCCGTGGGAGCCGTGCGCGCGTCGGTCACGCGGCAGTTGGCGGAATGGGGCCTGGAGGAGCTGACCTTCACCACGGAGCTGATCCTCAGCGAACTGGTCACCAACGCGATCCGTTACGGCAGCGGGCCCGTCAACGTCCGTATGCTGCACGACCTCAGCCTGATCTGCGAGGTCTTCGACTCCAGCAGCACCTCACCTCATCTGCGCTACGCGGCCATGACGGACGAGGGCGGACGCGGCCTGTTCCTGGTGGCACAGATCGCCGAACGCTGGGGGACCCGCTACACGGCCACGGGCAAGGTCATCTGGGCCGAACAGCCCTTGCCCTGAGGCTCGTTCGATTCTATGAACTTGGCGCTTTCCGTGGTGACCGGCCTCGGCACCTCACCTGTGGAACGAAACACCGGGCGGACGGAACGTGACGCGGGAGCGTGCCCGTCCCAGGCCCATGCGACCTTGACCCGGTCGTCGTCGACCACCAGGGCGGCGACAATGTCCGCCGGCGGCGCGGGGTCGGGTTCGGCGGCGAGCGTGGCCAGGCAGACGTGCACCGACGTGCCGTCGGCCCGCCCGCTCAGCCGGGGTACATGGGCCCAGCGGGTGCAGGCCGTGCTCTGGGGTGCTCGGACCGGTTCGGGGCCGTCGTCCCATCGCGGCGCAGCTTTCCCTCGCGGGTCAGCTCCTCCACGTCCCTGCGCACCGTCACCACGGACACCTGGGGTTCGGCGGCGAGGTCACGCAGGCGCGCCGTGCCGCGCGCCCGCACCGCGGCCACGATCCGCCGACGCCTGAGATCGACCGGCTCACGCATGAGGCCTGCCCGCCCCCGGGACGTTCGTCCGAGCGATCCGGTGGCCGGCATACGATCGTCAGGGCACCATGTTGTCCAGTTCTTCTCCGATGGCCTCGCGCAGGGTGTCGTGCCGCGGTCCGAGCGCATGGCGCTCTTCGCTCCACCGCTCGCGGGGATACAGCCACACCGGCCGCCGCACCAGATCGGCGGGCTCCCACTCGTAGCGCGGCCAGACATGTGCGTGCAGGAAGGCGTCGGTGTTCCCGAGGATCTCCAGATTGAGCCGCCGGAAGGCCGGATCCACCCGCCTGCAGGCGCGCTCCACCGCCTCACCCAGCCTGTCCATGTCGGACAGGAACGCCGACCTCCTGCTCTTCGGCAGTTCCGACAGCCGCTGCACCGCGGGATCGTCCGCCAGGAGCACGGAGTATCCCGGCAGGAACTGAACGTCCCCGATCACCGCGAACCCCGCTTGCAGCCTCCGGAGCACCGTGGGGTTCTCACCGCGCAGCGCACTTCCGATCCGGTCATGGCGCCAGTCGTCCGTCATGATCGACGCCTTTGCACAGGGCCCCTCGGTACGGAACGCGCGACGCGGAATCCCACGTCGTCGACCCGGAACGTCGGGTGGCTGCGGCGCCGCACGGAGGCCCGGCAGCTCCAGTGCTCGTCGAACCAGCCACCGCCGCGCAGTACCCGGTAGCTGCCGTAGACCTCGGCGTCGTAGATGTCCCAGCACCACTCCCACACGTTGCCGAGCGTGTCGTAAAAGCCCCAGGGATCGGGCTGTTTGGCGCCCACCTCGTGGATCCGCTCGTGCGAGTTGCCTCGATACCAGGCGACTTCGTCCAGGGGCCCGTAACGCGGCCCGGTCGTGCCGGCGCGGCAGGCGTGCTCCCACTCCGCTTCGGTCGGCAGTCGGTACCCGTCGGCGGACGCGTCCCACTCGACGCCTTCGCCGTCGGCCCGGAGATGGTACGCCGGCGCGAAACCGTCACATCGGGACAGAGCGTTGCAGAACCGGACCGCGTCCCACCAGGAAACATCCACGACGGGCAACCGGTCACCATGGGCGGCGCCGGGTCGCCGCCCGGTGACCTGTGCGTACAGCGCCTGGTCGACGGCGTACGCGGCAAGCTCGTACGGCGAGAGCCCGACGCCCCAACTACGCTGCGTCCGCCGGTCCGAGAGCATGACCTGCCCCGGCGGAACGGCGATCATCTCGTGCACGGTCCTCGCATCCATGGGTAGACGATCTTACCGGTGCCTCTGCCGCATGAGGGAGCCATGGCGACCGTGACGGCGTTGTAGCGATATCCGGTGAAGTCCATGCTCCCGGCGAGGCCCCGACAAGTGCGACGGTCATCGAACGCGGGCTGCGGGGCACCCGCGCCGGACTCCGCTGCTCCTTCGGGGAGACACCGGTTCGGCCGCCGTGCTCGACGACGCGGCAGGTGCGGTCGGCAGCGTCAAGCACCCAGCAAGTGGGGCTTGTCGCTCCGCTGCCGCAACATGCTCACCGACGGTGGCACGGTCGCGGTTCAGCTGCCCACGGCGCCGCCCTGGCCGGCGCGGACCCCACGCTGGGCGCTCGTCCGTCCGAGCCACTGGGGCGCCCTGTGTCCCTGTCGGACACCCCACCGGAGCACGACGGCACGCTGGAACGGGCCGTGCCCGCATGCGAAGGCGGCTTCTGGGCGTCGTGGAGCCCGAGACCGTGCGAGTCGGCGATTCGGTCACGAGGTATTGACTAGCCCCTCTCGCGGTGTCATTGTTTCCGGCACGTAGACATCAGATGTCTGATGTCTGATGTCAAAGTCGAACGCCAGAGGTTCACCATGTCGCTCTCGGACGACCTCGCGGAGCAGCTGCTCACCGCGGTCATCGACGGCCAGTACCCGCCGGACTCCGCTCTGCCCGCCCGGGGCGAGCTGTCCGAGCGGGGCGGTGTCAGCCGCCTGACCGAACGCGCAGCGGTCAAGCAGTCACGCGCACAGAGCGTCATCCGGGTGCTGCGGGGTCGTGGCACCTACGTGAACCAGCCGGACCGGTGGACGGCCCTGGAGCTGGTGATGCGGTCGGCCTCGCGCACCACGAGCGGGGCCCTGTCGCAGCGGCTGATCGAGGCGCGCCGACTCATCGAGAACGGCGCCTGCGAGCTTGCCGCCTCCCGCCGCACCGAGGAGCACCTGCGGACGCACGTCATCAAGCCCCACCACGGCTGACACGGCGACGCCTCCGCGTTCCCCCTCATCCGGCGGTCCGCCGGCCGCCGTCAACTCCCCAAGACATACCCGGAGCCCAGGAATTTCCATGTCCCTACCCCGCCATGCCCAAGCGCGGCCCGGCACGCCGGTGCCCGAACACGAGGTGCTGAACGGGCTGCCCCCGGTCCGCGAGGTGACCGCCGGTGAGGTGACCGCCCGTATCTCCGGCGGACGCCGTCTGGTCGTCCTCGACGACGACCCGACCGGCACCCAGACCGTCGCCGACGTGCCGGTCCTGACCTCCTGGACGGTGGACGACCTGCGCTGGGCGCTGCGCCAGGACAGCGCCGCTTTCTTCGTCCTCACCAACACCCGCAGCCTGTCCCCGGAGGACGCCGCCGCCCGCAACCGCGAGGTGGTACGCGCCCTGCACACGGCGTCGGTGGCCGAAGGCACCGGCTATGTCCTGGCCAGCCGCGGCGACTCGACGCTGCGCGGTCACTTCCCGCTGGAGACCGACGTCCTCGCCGAGGAGCTCGCCGAACTGGGGGCCGGTCCCGTGGACGGTGTGGTGCTGGTGCCCGCCTACATCGAAGCGGGCCGGCTGACCGTCGGCTCCCGCCACTGGATGCGCACGTCCGACGGTCTGCTGCCGGTCGGCGAGAGCGAGTTCGCCCGAGACGCCACGTTCGGATACCGCAACTCGTCACTGCCCGAGTGGGTCGAGGAGAAGACGGGTGGGCGCGTCGGCGCGAACGAGGTCCTGCGCATCACGCTCGACGACCTGCGGGGAGGCGGCCCGGTGCACGTGGCCCGGTTGCTCTCCACCCTGCGCGACGGGCGTACCGCCGTGGTCGACGCGGTGTGCGACGACGACCTGCGGGTGCTGGCCCTTGCGCTCGCCGCGGCTGAGGAGAGGGGCGCTCGGCTGCTCTACCGGGTCGGTCCGTCCTTCGTACGGGCCCGCGCCGGTCAGGCGGGACAGGCGCCGCTCACCCCGGCGGAGCTGCGCCCGCTGCGTGGGGACGCCCCGCACGGGCTCGTCGCCGTGGGCTCCCATGTCTCGCTGACGACACGGCAGTTGGACCGGCTGCGCAAGCTGGGCGGGATCGTGGAGTACGAGCTGGACGTGGCCCGCCTGCTCGACGAGCGGCGTGACGCCCATATCGCCGAGGTCGCGACGGCCGCCGCCGCGGCCCTGGAGTCCGCGGACGCCGTGATCCGCACCTCGCGCACCCTGGTGACCGGTGCCGACGCGGACGACAGCCTGGCGATCTCGCGCCGGGTCTCGGCGGCGCTCGTGGA
>CBFHCJ010000036.1:0-20671 GCA_965654005.1 uncultured Streptomyces sp.
GCCCACCGGCGTATGCGGGGTGCTATCGGGTTGCTCGCGCGGCGCGGGCGGCGTGAGCGGCCGTCGTGGTCGGCGGGCCGGCGCGAGTGGCGGGTGCCGGGCGCGGCCGTGGTGGCGGGACAGTTCCGGTGGCGTGCTGCCAGCGGGTGCGAACGGCGCTGATGTCGGCGAGGGAGCGGCGGGCGCCCACCACAAGCTGGAACGGGGTGTTCGCCGGGTCTCCGGCGTACGCCGAGATGCGCCGGCCAGCGTGATCGGCGGTGGCCAGGAGGGAGCGCTGCAGGGCACGTTCGCCCCAGTGCTCCACGGAACCGGCCGGTTCGGCCAGCAGGCGGAGCACCTCTCCGGGTTCACTCGCGTTGTCGAGCAGGCCGCGCTGTTGGGCCTCCCATAGGACGGTGACGGGGTCGACGGGCTCGCGGCGGCGGGCCAGGGCGGTCAGGCATTGCCACAGGCCGGCGTGCAGGGGCCGGGTGAGGTCGTCGGGGAGCAGCCACCGGACGGACTCGATGTCGGCGGGGTGGGCGGTGGCGGTCGCGAGCAGCAGTTGCTCCTCCTCGACCGCCTCGGTGCGGTCGGTGGTGATGGCCGGCGGCGGTGCCGCGGTGCGGGGCAGCACTCCGGCGCGCGGCGGGAACCGGCTCGCGATGTCGTCCACGACCGCGGTGAGCGCGTCGGCCTCGGCGAGCACTGTCTCGACTGGGTGCGGGTGGGTGGCGTCGTCGACGCTCTGGATGAGGCGTTCGGCGGCCGTCTGCAGGCGCCGGCGGGCGTGTTCGGCCTCGACCATCCGTGCGTAGGCCGGTGCGTGGCGGGGCCAGGGGCAGACCTGGACGAGGGTGTGCAGGTAGGAGGCGGTCAGCCCGCGCGCCTGTTCGCGCCCCGTGGCGAGCACTTGGTCGAGCCATTTGGTGTTCTTCGCGTGCTCGGCGGGGTCGGGTGGAGGCAGGGTGCTGATGGCGGTGAACAGGGCGGCGTGCGCGGCGGTGGAGAACGAGTCGGCGGCGATGCCGGTCACGTCGCCGAGGCGGTGTGGATGAAGGAGGAGGGCGCCGAGGAGGGCCTGCTCGACGTGGAACACCGGCTGCGGCGGTGCGATGGCGTCGAGGTGGTCTTCTTCGGGTTCGGGGACGTGGGGCATCAGGCTGCGAGGGTGAAGTCGTCGGGGTTGAGGGTGACGCCGAGGTGCGGGGCGAGGAGGTGGCCGGCGAGCAACGGCGGTACGGCGTTGCCGATCTGGGAGAACTGCTGGCCCTTGTTGCCGGCCCAGGGGTAGTCGGCGGGGAAGGTCTGCAGGAGGCCGGCCTCGCGGGCGGTGATCCGGATCGGCTCGGGTACCGCTGGTGTGTCCGTGTCCTCGGTCGGAGGCGAGGCTGGTCCGGCGACCCAGGTGCACTCGTTCGCGCGGTGCCCGAAGAACAGTGTGCCCGCCGGCTCGGACAGCGGGCGGACGGTGGCGTTCGCTTGGTTGTTGCTGCGCAGGGACCAGGACCAGCGGTGTGCGTCGGCGGTGAACGTCGGCGCCGGAGCGTCGGCGGCACGGTTCTGTCGTGTGCCGTGCCGTGCCTTCCAGCCAGTTCCTTCGCGGCGGGACTGCAGGAGCACACCGTCCGGCCTGGGCATCCAGGTGCCGCGCTCCCGGGCGTCGGAGAGGGACTTGCGGGAGCCCGAAGGGAACGGTTCGGGTCCGCCGCCGGGTCCGCCGCCGGCGCAGACGGTGGGAACGGGCCGGTCAGTCGCGCCCCATCCGAGGGCCTCGGCCATGCTGACCCAGCGGGCGCGGCCCGGACCGAACAGCGAGTCAGGCTCGGCGACTTGGGCGTGGGTGGGCGTGGGAGGCTGTGCCGTACGTACCCGGGAGGCGATCAGGATCGCTCGCCTGCGCGTCTGTGGAACGCCGAAGTCGGCGGCGTTGAGGATCCCGTACCAGACCGAGAAACCCCAGCCGCGCAGAACGGCCGCGTACTGCTTCCACAGCGGCAGAACGTCCGGCACCTCCTCCATCGCGACCCACTCGGGCTCTCCGACCGTGTTTAGGGCATGCAGGTAGCGCATCGGCTCGGCCGCGAGCAGGGAGCGCTCGTCGCGGCAGGCGGCGAGGAGACGCTCGCGGGTGTCACGGCCGACGGCGAGGTCCTCCACCGCCGTGTGCACCAGCGGCTGGTCGAGCAGGCCGAGGCGTTTGCCGGCCATGCTCCATGCCTGGCACGGCGGGGAGGCGATCAGCCCGCGCGTGCGGCCGAGGAAGGGCCACGTCGGATACATGGCCACGTAGCTGCGGATCGTCAACTGTCCAGCTGCCACACGGGTTTTGCAGGCCCACTCGTCCCATTCCAGGCCGACGTCGCGCACGCCGAGGACGCCCAGTGCCCTGCTCCAGCCGCCCGGCCCCGCGAAGAGGTCGAGTATCACGTGGCCAGCCCGAAGTCGTCGCGGGTCAGCGCCTCCGCGTCCCCGCGGCACGCCCAGGGGGAGCAGCCGTCCACGACGCCGTTCTCCAGCGCGTCGGCTTCGTCTGCGTCTATGCGCAGTGCTGCCCGTTCGGCGGCGGTGACGTGGCCGATCGGCGCCTGGCTCAGCGGGACGCGGGAGCGGTGCAGGAACGCCTCGCCGAGCAGTCGGCTGCCCGAGGCGTTGGCGCGGGCATTGCCCTGCCGGATAGCCGCATCGAATTCGACGACGTCCGCCCACTCGGACGGGGACGTGTCCCTGATATGCCTCCACTGCGCATTTCCGTGGAATGGACATCCCAGGCAGCTTGATTTCGGTGTCTCCGCCAGCCCGAGCGAGGTCAGGTAACGAACGCAGTCCGCTCTGCTCCAGCTCAGGTCGAGAAGCGGATGCCGGTTGCGCATGTATTTCACGTCGGCGTCTTTGGCGCGGTGGAATTCGTCGGTGGAGATTCCCACCCACTGCTCAACGAACACCCCCTTGGGGACGCGCGAAGGGTAGGGGTGCCCGAGGAGTTCGCGTACCTTCTGCTTTATCGGCTTTACCTTATATTCGCCAGTGCACTGCCTGCGGGTCATGCCAGGCCGCCCGTCCATGTTCAGGATGTGCAGGGGCATGGAAGCGAAGCGGTGGTCCGGATTCAGGGCGTCGCTGCGAATGTTTCCGGACGAGACGCGGAGAACCGGTATACCGGCGGGCTTGGCTATCTCCTGTTCCAGTCGGTCCAGGTGAGCGTAAACGGCTTTGGGTTCCCATCCGGTGTCGGCGAATATCGCGTAGTCGACCTTCGGGAGGATCCCTTCGGCTGAAAGGGCGAGCAGGGTGCTGGACTGAACTCCCGCGCCCAGGGAAAGGGCACGGAATTGAGGCTGATCTGAAATGGTCTGTCCTGGAGGTGGGGAAATGGGGGGCGCCCTCAATGAGGCTGGTGCGTCAGCCGGCTGGGAGGGATCAGCCGGTCGCGGCGTATGGCGTGGTGGAGGGTGGGGATGCGGTCGAGGAGGTCGGTGGCCGACTCGATGAACTGCTGTGGTGAGGGGCGGATGAGGACGGCCGACCCCGTCGTGGCGTCGGCTCGGCGGCGTTGGTTCTCCACGGCGCGGGCGAGGGCTGCGGTCAGTTCGGCGCTTGCGTCCTGGGCGGCCTTGGCGATCTGCGCGACGTGGTCGAGGAGCAGCAGCTCCCCGGCCGTGGTGTGCGGCGTGTGCTGGGCGAGGTCGAGGAACAGCCGCAGGGCGGCGCCGACGATGCGTTGGGCGTCGGTGATCCGCGCGGCCAGCGTGTGTGCGTGGCCGATGCTGTTGGTGCACAGGGCCTGGTGCAGGGTGAGGGCGTCGGCCGTGATCCGGTCGAGGGCCTCGGTCGGGGCGGAGCGATCAGGCACGGGTCTCCGTGAGGGTGGTCGGGTGCAGGGCTCGGGCGAACGCGGCCGTCAGGTCCGGGGCTTGGGCCGGGTCGGTGGCCAGGGCGCGGACGACGGGGGTGCCGATGACGACGGCGTCCACCAGTGGGGCGATGCGTGCGGCGAGGGCCGGGGTGGAGATCCCCACTCCCGAGACCACGGGCAGTGGGCTCGCGGTGCGTAGCCGCTGGGTGAAGCCGGCGAGCGCCGGGATGTCGAGAGGCCCTCGGTAGCCGGTGGGAGCCGTGCTGGCGGGTGCGTAGAGCCATCCGGACGCGCCGGCGACTGCGGCCGGGAGGAGCGGGTCAGGGGTGGTGCGGGGGATGAGGCGTGGGGTGCGAAGGCCCGTCTCCCGTGTGGTTTCTTGCCAGCGGGCCGCTTGGTGGGCGGGCAGGTCGACGATCATCACGCCGTCGGCGCCGGCGTCGGCGAACACGCGGGCCACGTACGCGGGGCCGTGGCGGCTCACGGGCTCCCAGTAGGTCATGACAACGGTCGGCCGGAGGCTGGCGGCGTGTTCGACGGCGCGCACCGCGTGGTCGAGGGCGTTTCCGCTGCGCAGGGCGCGGTGGTAGGCGGCCTGAATGACGGGACCGTCGAGGGCTGCGTCCTCGGTGGGCAGGCCGACCTCGAACAGGTCGGCACCTGCGTGCGCGAGCTGATCGAGGTGCTGGCGCTGTGCGGTTGCCGGGTGCAGGCCGGCGGGGACGAACACGCCCAGCGCACAGGATTCTTGGGTGAGGTAGGTCTGGAGGAGATCGGTGGTGGCCAGGTTGGTGCCTTTCCCGGCGGGTGGGCTGTCGCCGGAGGTCAGCGGCGGCGCCCGGCCGGTGGAGTCGTGGGCGCGGGTGGGCTGGCGGCGTGGCGCGATTACGGGGCAGGCGGCACGGGCGCGGCGGGAGGGCTGCTGAAGGCGGGTGCGACGGCGTCGAGGGTCTTGGCGACCTGCTGGGCCTGGTCGCGGGCCTCCCGGAGCTGCTCGGCGACGGTGTCGGGGAGCCGGTCCCATTGGGCCTGGTACTGGTAGCGCTGGATCATCTCGATGGCGTTGCGCAGCTGCTCGGCGAGCTGTTGCAGGATCGCGGTCTGCTGCTCGGGGCGGTCGCGGTGTGTGTGACCTGCAGCAGCGCGTCCAGGGCGGTGGGCAGCGGATCGTCGTCCGTGGGAAGGCCGTAGAGGCGGGCGTGCAGTGCTTGGGCGAAGACCGTCACCGGGCCGCCGCAGGAGCCGTGGTCATACTTGGCTGCTGCCTGCCGGCGGACGCTGAAACTGACGGTCACATCACGGGGAGCAGCGCCGGGGCGGATCTGGTCGGCAAGCGCGCAGGCGAGGTCATGCGCTCTCGGGGTGTCGGATGACGTGGCAAGACTCCAAGAGGTATAGCGGTCAACGGCTGGAGTGCGAAGGTGTGTACCGCCGCGCGCCCTTGGCCGCAGCTCGGCGATCGTTCACACCCCGACCGCACCCGCGGGGGGTCAGCGGGTGCGACGACGGGTCGAAGGCGTGGTCGGCGTGCGGGGGGCGGCAGCTGACGGGCGGCGGGGAGCGGGAGGGATGTCGGCCGGCGTGGGGATGCCGAGGTCGACGCGGACACCGAGACCGTGGGTGTAGGCGTGGGTTTCGGCAGCTGTCACGGCGCCGAGCAGGCCGCGCTCGTCCAGCCCGTCCGGCGGGCGATAGGAAGAGCCGTTCGCCACCGGGGTGAAGCCGTGCTGCTCCAGGAGGGAACGGGCGGCGGCGGTCCTGGCCGTCACCGCCACGGTGCCGGCACTGAAGTGGAAGCGAATCTCCTGACCGGCGACGGGACTGTCGGGGCTCCAGCGGGTCGTCCAGCAGAGATCGACCAGGTCGTGGGTGTGGGCCAGGAGCCCGTACATCGCGATCCCGGCACGCTCGTGCGCGTCCTGGGCAGTGCCCGGCGGCAGCAGGTAGAGCGTGCGGCCGAGGTGCTCCCGGGCGAGGAACCCGGCCTCGGTCAGCAGCCGGTCGGCATCGCGGATACGGCGGTTGACGACGATGAAGGTGTGCCCGTCGTCGGTGGACCCGATGAACACATCGGGGAAGTCCAAAAGAGACACGGTGGTCCAGGGGGATCGGGGAAACGGGATCTGGCGGCTGTTTCAGCGGACCCGGCGAGCCTGCACGTGGTGGTACCGCGCCTGCTGAGCGGGACGGCCGCGGCGATGACCGCGTCCAGCGCTGCTGACGGACGTCATGTCGTCGCGTTCGTGGGATGCATAGGTGCCGATGAGCGTGTCCTGTCAGGGCGCTTGCCACAGTGTGCGAGCGATCTGCGAGGTTCCGCGGTCCGTCCGCGGCCGGGACGGCGTGTGCCAGCCCGGCCTTGGAGGACGGTGGGCCAGGATGCGCCACCCCGCGCCGCGCAGCGAGGCTCCGCTCTCCCCTGCCTGCGTATAGGTGATCAGCTGCCGGTATCCGAGCGCTTTGGCCGCTCTCCAAGCAGTTCCGTAGAGCAGGAAGTTGGCGTTGCGTGTGCCGTCACTGGCGGTGCGGGTGACTTCGAGGGTGGTGCCGTCGTCCAAGTGGCGGGCGACAGGGCGGCCGACCACGGCCACGGCGCGCAGGATGTTGGCCTCGTCGGCGGCACCGAGGGAGAAGATCTGTCCGGCGGGCGGCGGGTGGTGCCGGTGCCAGAGGCGGACGAACTCCTTGGCGTCCCGAGAGCGGACGGGCACCAGGTGCAGGCGCGATTCGCTCACGCGGCGGGCCCGAAGTTGGACTGGACCGGTGCGTGCTTGGCGATGGCCCGGGCGGTGATCGCCTTGGATGCGCGGTCGGACGCCGCGGACAGTTCTGCCGCGCCGGGCTCTTGGTACCACGGGCGCAGGTCGAGCATGGCGGCGCGCAGACCGGTGGCGAAGCAGAGGGCCGTGCCCTTGGGCAGGGCGCGGATCTCGTCGGCGGGAAGGATCCGCTGCTGTCGCATCGACACCGAGGTCGACTTGCCGGACTCGGAGTGCGAGGTCGAGGTGGTCTCGACGTCGTGGTCGCCGATCAGGCGGGACAGCTTGTCCGCGAAGTCGGGGTCGTCGATACCGGAGCCGATGACCTTGACGGTAGAGGCGGACCACATGGCGTCCATGCCGGCGTCCCCCCAGACCTTCTGGCCCTGGCGGTAGGACTGCAGGATCGTGATCGGGATGATGCCGCGCGACCCGAGGTGCGAGTACAGGTCCGGAAGGTCCGAGATCTTGCACACGTTGGCGGCCTCGTCGAGGATCGCGAGCATGGGCGGGTCGAGGCGTCCTCCGGCGCGCTCGGCCTGGGCGGTCGCGGCCCGCATCACCGAGTCCGCGCACGCGGCGATCAGCGCCGAAGCTCCGCCTCCGCCGTCCTTGCTCAGCAGGAACAACGTGTCGGTGGAGGTGACGAACTCCGACGGCCTGAACTCCGGGACGTTCTTCTGCGGGGTGACCCAGGCGGCGATCTCGCTGTTGAGCAGCGCGGCGGCGTACTGGCGGGCGGTCTCGTAGATGCCGTCCCTGGTTTCCGGCGGGCCTTCCACGGTGCCCTTGAGTTGGGCGGCGACGGCGGTGAACCCGTGGTCGCGGAGGATGTCGAGCGGGGTGCGGTCGGCGGGGAACGCCAGCCACTGCATGACGTCGGTGATCGGCCGCTCGTCCAGGGCCGCGGCGAGGAAGAGCTGCGCGAGGATGTTGGATCCGGCCTTGGACCAGAAGTCGCCCTGTTGGGAGGCGTCCACGGAGGCGGCGAGGAAGTGGCCGGCCAGCCGCCCGGCGCCGTCGAGGGTTTTGGCGTCCGCCAAGGGGTTCCACCACATCTCGCGTGCGGCGTGCGCGATCTGCTGCGGGTCCATCGACCATACCCGTCCCACCGCGGCGCGGGCGTCGTAGGTGGCGGTGAACGCATCGCCGGCGGCCTTGTTCGAGGTCAGCAGGACCGGGCCGGGCGCGGCGAGGATGGAGGGGATCGCGAGCGAGGTGGTCTTGCCCGAGCGGGGCGCCATGATGGCGACGGCCACGTCCTCATAGCCCATGCGGATCTCCTGCTTGGTGCCCTGCAGGTTGCCGAGGAGGATGCCGGTGTCGCGGGCCTCGATGTGCTTGGCGTCCTTCAGGCTCGGGCGCAGGGAGCGGGCCTTGTCGGTGATCGCCTTGGCCATCATCGGTTCGATGTCCCGGGCCTTGGCCATGCCGGTGATCTTCTTCTTCCGGCCGCCGCTGCGGTTCTTGTGCCGGGCCCACAGGATGCCCGCTGTTGTCCCGAGGGCCAGGAGGAGGAGAACGGGAACGATGCGTGCCCCGATCAGCAGGGATGTTTCTCCCGCGTGGGGCCAGAGGCGCTGGGGGTGGAGCAGGGCGGTGGTCGGCTGGTACGGCGCCCAGCTGCCTCCGGTGAGGTAGGCGGTGATGTTGCCGGACAGCCAGGCGAGGTGGGACAGGGGGACGACGAGGGCTGCGACTCCGATCAGGAGGCGCAGGACGATGTCGTACCCGTCGGTGGAACTGTTGGAGGAGGTGGGGGGCAAAGAGTTACGTGCCTTCCGGGCGGGGGCGGGGCATTCAGCGGCTGCGGCTGTTCCTGGCCGGCGGCTGGCGCGGCGGGCCCGGAGTTGCCGGCGGGACGTCGCTGAAGGCGGCGATGAGTTCGACCGGGGTGCGGGCGCCGAAACTCGCGTACCAGGCGGGCCGGTCCGCCTCCGCCGCATGGTTGAGGTTCCACCACTGTCCGTCGGGGTCGGGTTCCAGGCGCAGGAGGGCCTTCTGGTCCGGGCTCGAGAGCAGGACGCGGGGCATCAGCGGGTCGTTGCCGTGGCTCCAGCCGCAGGCACGGTGCACGGGGACGGTGATCCAGGCGGGGTCACCGCCGCCGGCCAGGTGGCGCGGCGTGATGAAGTCGACCTCGACTGTCTCGGGAGTCGGGGGCGTGCTCACTTCCGTGCGGCAGCTCGCCGGTCGGGCGCGGTGGCCGGGGCCGGTGTCGGTGTGGGAGCCAGGGGTGAAGGGGCTTTGCGGGCTGCCGTGTTGATCTCGCGGAGCGCCTTGCCGTGGGTGGCCCAGTCGTCGAGGTAGCTCCACGATTCGGCGTGATGTGCGGCGAGTGCGTCGTCGAAGTCCGGGGTTCCGGGCTTGGCGGTGGCGGGGAGGGCGTCGCGGGTGACCAGCCATTGCTCGTGCAGTTCGTCGAGTCGGTCGAGGGCGTCGCGCAGGACGCCCACCTGGTAGACCCAGCGGCTCTGCACGTAGGTCTCCGGCAGGTGGGCCAGTTGCGTTTCGGCCGTGGCCAGCAGGTGACGGGCGCCGTACCGGAGCGGCTCGAATGCCTCGGCGGTGTCGGCGTCGCGCTGGCTCGCGCGCCTTCCGTAGGCGTGGTCGTCGTAGGGCCATCCGTCGAGGTCGGTGTGCTCGTCGGAGTAGGCGTCCCAGGCGTCGAGGATCTTCTTGCTGTCGCTCACGTAATGGTCGAGGTGGCGGAGGAGGTCGCGGTGTGCGCGGTGATCGGCGGAAATGGGAAAGGGGTCCTGTCGGTTCAGCGACGGGCGGCCGGCTGGGCGGTGTGGGCCGGCGCCGGGGTCGGTGCGGGTTTCGTCTGCTGCTTGCGGGCGGAGCGTGCCCGGGCGCGGAGCGACTCGATACGGGCAGTGTGGGCGTCGACCACCTGCTGCGGGCGCAGCGGGCTGGGCTCCTGCACGGCGCTGTAGTGGCCGGTGCGGTCGTACATGCCGCGCTGGAGCGGGCTGCGGTCGGCCAGCGCGGTGAGGAACGCTCCGACGAGGTGGGCGGGGACGTCCTCGTCGAAGTAGGCGTGCCAGATGCGCGGGCCGGGGAACTGCCCGTCGCCGGGCTCGCAGGTCTCAACGTGCCAGGACGACCGGCCACTGAATTCGCTCAGCGGGCGCAGTTCGATGTGGCACATGGAGTCAGGCGAGCGCGCCGTACCGTCCGAGTCGCGGTGCCAGTTAGCCGAGGTCGCCGGCTGCCACGGATCGTGCTGCTGTGGCGGCAAGGCGATGAGGGCGTCGGTGAAGCCGGCGAGGACCTCGGCGGGCACGAGTTCACCGAACTCGGCGTACCAGCCGGGCTCGGTGTCGGTGGGCTCGGCCCGCAGCCGCCACCACGCGGAGGTGGCGGACTGCGGGTCGAACTGGAGGCGGTGGCGAAGGTCGGGACTTGCCAGGACGATCTCGGCACTCAGCGGGTCGGAGACGGCGCTCCATCCGGCGGCGGCCAGGCCGTGGGTGACGTGGCGGGCGTCCCCGGGGCCGGCGAGGTGGCGGGGGGTGGTGTCGAAGGGGATCTGCCCGGCGTGTTTGTCGGCGAATGCGGCGAGCTGCCATTCGCTCAGCGGCACCGGCCGCACACCGGCTCGCTCGAGGCGGCGCTGGCGATCAGCTTGCGCAGGTCGTCCAGGACGTAGTGGAGCATGTACTGGTCGGTCTGCACCCACGCTGCGGTGCGCAGCTCGGTGATCAGATGGCTGATCGTCTCGTTGCGCGGGGTGTTCGGGTGGTCCTGTACGGCGCGGGCGAGGGCGCGCAGGGTGTCGCCGAGCTGGATGGGCAGGCCGGTGTATTCGTCGAGGAGGGGCTCGACGAGGGCGACCGCCTCCTGGGGGTCGGGGTTCTCGCGCAGGTATTCGGTGAGGCGGCAGAGGGTGTCGGTCGCGGTGTGGATGGTGTCCGGGGTGACTGCGGGCCTCGGGCTCCTCGGGGGAGTGGGCGTCGTGGTCAGCGGCGGGTACGTGCGCCGCCGGCGGCGGCGTGGGCGCCGGCGGTGGTGCGCGGCCGGGTATTTCGGGCGCTGTTGCGGGCCCAGGTGGCGGCGCGGGCGGCCGTGATGCGGGCCTGTTGCCAGGCGCTGAGTTGGGAGGGTTTGACGGAGACCGACCAGGTGCGGAGCTGCGCGCTGTGCGGTACGCGTCCGCGCGGGCGCATCACGGGGTCGGGGCCGGCGAGTTCGGTGGAGAAGGCTTGCACGAGGTGCATCGGGGTGTTCGGCGTGAAGTTGGCCGTCCAGCCGTTGCCCTGCTTGTCCTGCGCTCCGCTCCACCACATCGCCGTGCCTTCGGGGTTGTGGCCGTACTGCATCCAGGCGGTGCCATCTGGGCTGGTCGACACGTAGTTTTCGCCCTCGGAACGTGTGTGCCAGTTCTGCTCCTGCAGTGGGGCCCAGACGTTGGGGGCGTGGGCGGAGCGGGGACGGGTGAGAGCGTCGGTCAGGCCGGCGACGATCTCCACCGGGGCCTGCCGGCCCAGGTGGGCCGACCACTCGCCGTTCGCCCCGTCTGCCGGGCCGTGGATGGTCCAGCCGCCGGGAAGGACGTAGGGGTCGTAGGCGACGCGGACGGTGCGGTCCGGGCTCTCCATGAACAAGGGGCCGTCCGGCTTGGACTTGTCCCGCCAGCCCGAGGCGCGCAGGAACTCCGAGACGTGCCGGACGTCGCCGCCGCCTGCCAGGGCACGGGGCTGGACGAGGTAGTGCTGCTCGGCCTGCTCGCCGGGCCCCCAGCCCTGCCACTGTCTTTTCTTCACCGGCGCCGCCGGACGACGAGCGGTGCGGGCACTGGGGGTTTTGCCGCGGTGGTGGCGGGCTGGGTGCTGGCGTGCTGCAGGGCGTCCTTGTGTTCGTCCAGGTCGAGCGTGATGTCGTGCAGTTCGTTCGAGGCACGGCCCAGAGCGAGCCACACCTCTGCGGGGAGTACGCCGCGCTTTGCCTGGTCCTTGGCGAACACGCTGCCGGTGGCGACGAGGTGGGTGACGCCGCCGAGGACTCCGCTGTCCGGGTCGAGCACGCGGGCGATGACCTGCGCGGCCTGGGGCGGGGGAAGCTGCGAGAGGTGGTCGGCGAGCTGGCCGAGCTGGTGGGTGATCTCGTCGGCCAGTCTCACCGCGTAGGGGGAGAGGTGGGACATGCTCCTCCGGGTCGGTGGACGGTCAGTGGTGGTGGCGCTGCCCGACGCGCTGTGTCTCGGCGAGGGCGGCCTCCGGGCGGGCGCCGGCCAGCGGGGAGGTGTGGTCGGGGTCGGTCGGAATGCAGGCGCGCAGATAGCGGCGGAAGAGGGCTGTGGCGAGCCGGGGCTTGAGCCGGTTGCTGATCGGTGGGGGTGTGCGGGGTGCTACGGGTTTCTCCGGGAGTCGGGCGGTGTGCTGGGCGGCCCCGGCGTGGTGCCGGGGCCGCTCGGGCGTCTTACGGGGTACGGCGGGCCGGTGCGGAGTGCGACGGGAAGCCGTCCGGTGCCGGTTGCTGCGCTGCGGGACGGGCCGCTCTGGTGCGGAGGCCGTGCATGGCCAGCCGGCAGGTGGCTTCGTCGAAGATGCCGGGCGTGCACTTGACGTCATGACCGGTCAGGAGCGGGGCAGGGATGCCCAGGTCGGCCTCCGCCTGGTTCATCGAGTCCTGGCGGTTGGCGTACGGGTGCCGGACGGGGTCGGCGGCATGGATGCCGGGGCTGAGGTAGGCGCGGTCCGTCCGGCGGGGTGCTGGAGGGCGGCACCGATGCCGAGCGCGTCGAGGCGCGGGCCGATCTCGCGTAGGGCGCGGGCCTGGACCTGGGTGTCGTCACCACTCAGGCGGTAGATGCCGCTCTGCGGGTCCTGGATAAAGCCGTGGGCGACGAGGATCGTGCCGGCCCGGTCGTCGGCGGGGGCGGTGGCGACGCTGCCGTCCGGCTGCCAGGTCAGGACGATCCGGTCCGGCTGGGAGGGCTGGATGCCACCCAGGGCGTTGTGCCGGACCTGTGCGAGCGCACGGTCGTAGCGGGCGAGCAGATCGCCGGCGACCTGCTCGGCACTCAGGAACGGGTCGTCTGCCAGGGCGACGCCGTTGGGCTCAGGGACAGCCCGGTACGCCTCGTCGGGCAGGGCGCGCGGGGCGACGGCGGCGAGAAGGAAGCCGTCGCGTCCGTCGTGCCGGTCCAGGAGGACGAGCTGGGCGCCGTCGGGGCGGCTCAGGACGGCTGCCTGCGTCAGCGGGTGCTCGGCGAGGGAGGCGGCGACCAGGTCCAGGTCCCAGATCCGGTCGGCGAGTTCGGCGAGGTCGTCTTTGGCGTCGGCTGTCAGGTGCGTGCTGGTCCAGGTATCGGGGAGTTCACCGGCGAGGACGTCGGCGTACGAGGCGAGGTGCTCGGAGGTGTCGTGGTCGTGCATGGTGTCCTTGGGCAGTTGCAGGGGCTCAGCGGCGCAGGCGGGTGGCACCGACGGGCGGCGGTGCCGGGGCCGGCAGTGCACGCGGCGGGGGTGGGCAGGCGCACACGGCGGAGCGTTCGGGCTCGTGGTCGGGCACCTGCTCGGCGCAGGGGCGGCGGCCGGGGTGAGGGGCGTGCCGGTCGGCCAGCCGTTCGCGGGTGTACGCGAGGTCGGAGTGGATGACGCGGACGTATTCGTCGGCGAGGTAGCGCAGGCGCCGGGCGGTGTGCGGATCGGTCGCGTTGCCGAGTCCGTCGAAGAACTCCGCCAGAGCGCCGAGGGTTTCCTCCAACCCGGCGAGGATGCCGTCGTGGGGCGCGGTGAGTTCGGTGAGGATGTCGGCTGCCTCGGCGGTGTCGGTGGCTTCGCGCAGGCGTTCGGCGAGGTGGGAGACCGAGGTACCGAGCGTGGTATAGCGCGCGGGGCGGGCGTCGGTGTCGAAAGGTTCGTCGCAGTCGACGTGGTACCCGGCAGCCCGCAGGCGCGCTACGGCATCGGTGGCGAGACGGGACTCGTCATCCTCGGTGAGGCCGGCGGGGGCGCGGTGGTAGGTCTCGTGGAGGCGGACGACCGCGATGAATCCCGCGCGCTGGAGAATGCTGTGTGCCGCCAAGTCGCCGCCGCGCGCGAGGAGTTCGCTGGAGTTCGAGTCGCGGCGGATGTCCATGAAGCGGCCGGTATGGGGCAAGAAGGCGTTGCTCCTACGGAGATCTGTGGGCGGTGTGCCGGGCTACGGGCGGTGCGGCGGCGATCCGGGACCGGCGGACCAGGTGGGCCGCGGTGGTGTCCAGGTCCTGCTGGATCGCGTGGAGCCGGCGGGCGATCAGCTCCAGACCGTGTGCCGCTTCGGTGCTGGCGGCTCCGGGCTGGCGGGCGATGCGGTGAGCGGTGTGCTCGATCAGTCCGCGGACCGTGGCCAGCGGGCCGGCCTGCTCGTCGGCGAGCTGCGTAAGGACGCTCGCGAACTGCGCGGATGCGGTGGGCGCCGTACGGACAGCGGGGCGTGTCGCGGGTCCGGTGCGGGCGGGGATCAAGTTGAGGTCCTGTTCGATGCGGCGTGCCTCGTCCGCAAGGCGCCGCAGTATGTCTGAGGGCGGGGTGCGCCAGGTGCCGTCGAGGTGGATCAGGTTGGCGATCAGGTCCAGGCGCCCGGGCTGTGCCTGGACGGCGATCCACCGCCAGCCGTGCTCCGCGGCGCCGGGTATCTCGATACCGGCGGCTTGCGCGAACCGGTGAGCGGTTTCCGCCCACTCGGGACCGGTCAGCTCCCGGTCGTCCGGGTGGAGGCGGATGTCGAGATGGAGGATCGCCCGTCGGTCGTCGTCCGCACTGGCAGTGAACGGATGCTCCAGGTAGGGATCTTCGAGGTGCTCGGCCCACTGAACGGATGTCCAGGTTCTCTGCTCGTCGTTGGGGGTGTAGTAGTCCAGGTCCGGCCAGTAGGCGACGATGGTGTACTCCGTCAGACCCTCGTTCGGGGAAAGGGGCCGCCCGAGTGCCTCGGCGAGCGGGTCGCGCGGCGAGTGGGTCCGCGCGTGCAGGCGGGGGATCATGACGGCACCCCGCTCGACGTGCGGGTGGGCGGCCGATGCTGATGAAGGTCGCGGGCTGTGCAGAGCAGGGAGCGCTCGCGGACCAGGTCGGCGTGCACCGAGGTGTCCCCCGGCGGGAGACAGTCGATCGCCCTGTCGATGGCGCCCAGCCCTTCGTCGTACCGGCCCAGCCGGCGCAGGGCACCCGCCACGCGGAAGAGGACGATCGGGTCGCTGCCGGTGGCGAGGGCCGGACGGGAGCTGAGGGCCAGGAGACGCTCCGCGCCGTGGTCCAGGTCCTGGCCGAGCCACAGCCCGTGCAGCAGGACGTGCAGGGTCTTGGTGTGCTGCCCGGCCTCCGCGAGGACCTCGTCCATGACCGCCAGGCCCTCCGGGCGGGACTGGCCCAGCAGCGCGAAGGCGTACAAGGCCCGGGTGTAGCAGTCCAGCGGCTGACGCGCGGTTTCCGCGAGTTGTTCGACGAGGCGTTGGAGGGTGGGGCAGCGGAAGTCGAACCGCAGGGCGCTCAGGTACAGATGAGCCAAGGTGCGGGCGGTGATCGGGTCAAGGCCCATTGCGGTGACGTCCTGCGGGGACAGCAGGGCCAGGACGCTGTGGCCGGCCGACCGTGCCGCCCAGGCAGCATCCGCGCACACCTCGGCCGATGTTCTCCAGTCGGCCTCGATGTCGCGGAGGTCTTCGGCCAGGTGAAGCGGCCAGGAAGAATCGACCGGAGATGCGGTGGCTCGGGCCCTGGCTCTGTCGAGCGCGGCGGAACGGCCGGGACGGTGCGTGGGGGAAGTCATCGGCCACTCCGGATGTCCGCGATGTGCACGAGCTGGCCCAGGGCGGTGGTGGTGTACCAGCCGCAGTCGATCAGCTCGTCGCGGTCGGCGAACCGCGTAAAGAGGGCATCCTCCATGGCGCGCAGGTAGATCAGGCAGTCCGGGCAGCGGCGCGAGAGGTGCACGAGGTAGCGGGGGTGGGCGGTGACGTAGGACTGGGCGCCGCCGGTCGCATCACGCAGCCGCCAGCCGTCCTCGTCGGTCGGGGTGTGCCAGGACGGGGCCACGACGCGCATCGCATCGCCCCACAGTTCTCCGCCAGCCATCCCCTTCAGGACGACGACAGTGTCACCGGCCTGGAAGTGGGCGTGGGTGATGTCCCGATCGGGGGTGAGCGGGTCGGGCGTCGGTGCGAACGCCGAGGTGGGCGGAAGCTGGGACATGAGTTCCTTCCACGCAGATGCTGGTGGGGTGGGAGCATCAATAGTCCGGAGGAACGCCGGTTTGGCTAACCGGCGTCCTCCGGCTATGTTGCCCCGCCGTCAGCGGAACGGGTTCTCCGTCCCGCGGTCCGCCTCACTGGCTGCGTCGAGGAGTTCGAGCAGGCCAGTGCCTTCGGCGTCGCGCTGGTCGATCCACCATCCGGCACGGGTGATGGCGCGGGCCTTCTCCTCCAGCTCTGCCCAGTCCGCCTCGTCCCTCGTGCCCTCGATGACGAGCGCGGTGTGCGCGGATGTCATCAGCTGGTGGCGGGAGCGTTCGCCCCAGTCCAGGGCCTTGGCCGGGCCCTCCAACTGCGGCATGTCGAACTGCTTCGCCCACGTGAGGGCTGCCTCCTGTTCCTCGGCCCGCTTGGCCGCGAGCCACTCCTCCTTGGACCCGGTGTCGGCGTCGCGCGCCGCCTTCCAGCAGTCGGTGCAGTCCTTCGACGCGAGCCAGCGGGCGAAGCCTGCCCGCTTGTCGGCAGGGCGATTGGACAGGTCATGATCCACGCGGTGGGAGCAGGCGTGCTCCACGGTCCAGTGCGTACGCACAGCCATAATTCGATCTCCTCAAAGGGGTTGCAAGGTGGGGGTTGCGCCCTGATCAGGGCGTCTTATGCCGGCCTCGATGCAGGCACCGGCGCCAGCCGCACCGCGACTGCCCGCGGGGCCCAGACGTCGGCGCGCGGCGAGAAGGACGGTGAGAGCGAAGGCCGCGCCGGTGCCAGGGAGCGCCGGGTCGGCGAGCGGCTGCTCGGCGAGGGCGGTGCGGCGGGCGGGACGCTTGGCCAGGAGCACGGCCACCAGGAGAGGTGTGCCTGCAACGAGGCTTCGCGCGTGAAGACCAGGTAAGTGGGAGTCGCTGCAGATCGGCGCTTGGGCTCCCCCGAAGCGGTCACCAACTTGCCTGTGTGTCAGTGGGGTTGGCTACTATGGACGTGGTCGACGAGATCCTTGAAAGGCATGGTGCATCGGTGATGATGGCCAACCGCTACGGCGCTCCGTCCGAGGAGCGATAGGCGCGCCTGGCCGGCGCTTCCCTATCGCGACGCCCGCTGGGCGGCGACGCTGTGACGTGAATCCAGCGCAGGATGCACCCTGCCCTGATTCAGGTGACGGCGCTCCGACGGAGTATGGGAGGGCCCTACTTGTCTGCCACCACTTCTACCTGTGACCACCGCGTGTATCACGTTGTCGTCGTTGCTCTGGTATCCGTCATCGCTGGGCTGGTTGCGGGGATTGGCTCCGCTGTTCTGGGGCAGCCTGCCCTCACCGCCGTCGCTTCTGGCGGGGCCGTCCTTGCCTTCACCTACGGCGCCGGCATGACCGCCGTGTCACACGTGAGTAAGCGTCAGCAGTAGCCGCTGCTCCGGGGCGGCTGGCATGGCCGCCCCTAGGCCGTGGGCGCTCAAGACAGCTCACGATCGTGCTCGTATTTTGCGAGGGCAAGGTTGATCGCGTACTGCTCCATGGGCTCGTGTTCGTCAAGACCAGGTGGGACATGGGCTTAGCGGTGTCGGGCGGTGGTGCTGGCGCGGGGTGGCGGCGTGGGCGGTGTGGTGCCCACGGCGGGGCGCGGACCGGCGCGCAGCACGGGGGTGCGGTGCGGGGGCAGGACGGCGACGGTCGCGCCGAGGTCCTCGGCCGCCTCTTCGACTTCGCGGGTGAGGAACTCGATCTGCCGGCTCAACGCTGCCAGGCGGGCGGCGATCTGGCGGCCCTGCACGGTCTCCAGGGCGCTGGCGAACTGACCGCTGATCTCCAGGAGTTTCTGCAGGCGGACCATCGGGCCGGCGTCATAGCCGCGCTGGACAGCGCTGAGAAGCGCATTGGAGGCGTCACCGGCACTGTGGCCTTCGACGACACCGCGGATGAGGTCCTGCAGGGACACCTCCGGGACCGGTGCCGGGCGGTTGAACCGGGAGACGTCCGCGCGCAGCACGCCGGGCGGAACCGGAGCGGGCAGCACCTTGCCCGCCTCGTACTCGTGGGCGTAGTGCCCGACAACCTGCCAGCTCGGTGCGTCCGGATCGCCGCGCAGCGCGACCAACGTCGAGTCGTCATCCTCGACCAAATAGGCGAGGGTGATCGGCTGCCCGTCGGCGGCGTACCACGACTCGGTCAGCTCCAGCTCGCCGCGCCGCTGCGCAGCCTGCGCCCTCTCGGCCCACATCTGCTGTTCCTCGTCGGTCAGCGGAGCCTTGTGGTGCTGGCCGCCCTGCTGGTCGGCGAGGTTGCTGGCAAGGGAGCCGTGGTCCGCCCAGGCGGCCAGGTGCGGCCACAAGGCCGCGTGCTGAGCGCGCTCGGCCGGGGAATCGGGTGCGGCTGGCCGGTCGAGCGCCCGGCGGATCTCGGCGGCCGAAACGGCCAGGCCGTCCAGGACGGCCCGCCACCCGGCCAGGTGCCGAGCGGGTGGCAGCTCATCGAGCACCAGGCGGGCGGCATCGAGGAGCGCCTCGGCGTGCGGGGCGAGGTGGGCGGCGTACGCCTCCACCGCGGCCTTGTCGCGGTGGGCTCGTGCGGCTGCCGCGGCGCCCGCGTGGACGGTACGGCCGTAGCGGTCGCGTGTCATGTCGAGCGCGGCCTCGGTCTCGCGGTCGATGACCGCCAGCCGCAAACGGAAGTCGCGTGCCGCGTTGGCCAGTTCGGGAGCGGTCGGCAAGGGGCCGTCGGGGGTCGGACTGCTCGCGGGTGTCATCGGGACCGCCCGCCGGTCGCGGCCGTCAGATGGACGGTCGGAGCGTACGTGGGCTTCGGCGGGATCGGCCGGGCCGAAGGCGGGGAGGTGGTGGGCGGTGTAGAGCGCTGCGTCGTCCGGCCGGCGGCGGCCTGGGCGAGACGGCTGCGGCGCTCCTGCAGGCCGTTCGGCCGGGCGGGGCGTGGCGGGCCGGCCGAGAGGGACGGGTCGAGGCGGATGTCGGCCTGCACGGTGTAGCCGTGGCGGCGCAGGTCGTGGACGGCTTGGCGGGTGCGGCGGACTCCGTCGCGCTCGGGCTCGCTGAGCCGGTACAGGCCGGGTTCTCCGGGAACGGGTTCGAACTGCTCGCGCTCCAGGTACCAGTGGGCGAGGTGCGCGGGCATAGAGGCGGTGAAGGAGGCGACGAAGCCGTGTTCCTCGTGGTCGCCGAAGGCGAAGTGGGTGCCGGGTTGCAAGGGGGCGATGTTCTCCTCGGGGCGGGGGCGGAAAGGTCAGGGGCCGCGGTGCGCGGGCCGGGCCGCGGTGAGGGGGCGGGCCGGCGCGGCGACGGGCAGAGCCGGGCGGCGGTGGGGTGCGCTGATGCGGGCCTGACGCAAGAACGTTCCGCCGTCGGTGAGCCAGGTCTCGATGGCCGGCCACGCGCGTGCTCGGCGCTCTTGCTCCGGCACGAAACCGCCGTGGACGATCTCGTCGACCAGGGTCTCGGCATCGACTACGGCGTCGGCCAGACGGGAGAGGGCCGCGGCGTCGTCGGGCCACGGGCTGCTCGCGGGTCGGCACTGGTCGAGCAGCGCCGGGGCGTGGTCGACGACGGTCAGGAAACGGCGCCAGGCGTGGTCGAGGAACAACTCCGTCGCGGCGCCGCGAGCGGCGGCGCTCAGCGGGGTGGCGTCGCTGTAGCGGCCGGAGGCGTTCATGGCCTGCCAGGTGTCGTGCTCGCAGCGGATGTCCCCGAGTACAGCGGCGATGGCCGCCGTCTGGCGGGCGTGGACGGCCTGCTCGTAGGCCGGAAGGTACCGGCCGGTGAGTGCCTGGGCAGCCCGTCCGGCAAACGGCGGCAGGACGATGCTGCGCGGGGCGTGGGGATCGCCGTAGCCCCCTTCCAGCCCCTCGGGCGAGAAGGACCCCACCAGGTAGTCGAGTTGACGGCCGGGGCGTTCGATGAACAGCAGCGTGGTGCCCTGCACCGCGTCGGTGAGGAGCGCGGCGTAGGGGATTCGCTCGCTCTGGACGGCGCGGCCGAGTTCGCCGCTGTCCCAGATCCAGGGGACGAGGTCTTCCTGCCAGGCGGGGTGCGAGTAGATCTCGACCGAGGCGTGCCACTGGCCGGGCAGGAGGCGCGCGAGGTCGCGGGCGGCGTCGCCGATGAACCGGCTGCTGCTCGTGTGCACGCTGGTGCGGTGCCGCTTCGCGCACCTGATCAGGTCGACCACGGTGGTCTTGGTGCCGTCCGCGGGCAGGTGCCAGACGCCGTCGTCGTCCCGCTGGAAGCCGCTCTCCGCGAGGGCGGTGTGCGCCCAGGGGTACTGCTCGCCCGAGGCGATGGCGACGATCCCGGACTCCCGGCTGTGCGACAGGATGATCTGCGCCTCAGCCATGGACCAGGTCCTCGCCACCGCGCAGGACGGAGCGCAGGCTGCGGCCGTACGCCCAGGCGTGCTCGCGGGCCGCCGCCTCCAGTTGGTCGTATCCGACCTGGGCTGTCATCTGCCCGTTCCACTTGCGGTCCCGGTACACGGGGACCGGCAGCAGGATCCCGGGGGAGAGAGCGGTCACGCCGAGGGCCGCGCAGTAGTCCTCACCCTGGACGAGGCCGCCCATCGGCGCGGCGCGCACGAGGTCGGTGCGGGCGAGGATCGTGGTCGGTCCGATGGGGATGGTGTCCGCCGGCGACTTCCAGTACGTCCACACGTCGCCGGCCTCGTGCTGGCCGGGCGGCGTGGGGCAGCGCCACAGGGTGGTCGAGCCGTCGGGGTACTTGTCCTCGCTCCAGCCCGCACACCAGCCGACCCCGGTGGACTCCAGGGTGTTCAGCCGTACGGCCATCGCATCGTCGGTGAACTCGTCATCGTCATCTGCCCAGTTGGTGTACGGGGTGCGTACGTGGCCGAGGGCCAGGTTGCGGGCGCAGGCGGCGCCGACCGGCCGGGGCAGC
>CBFHCJ010000037.1:0-20505 GCA_965654005.1 uncultured Streptomyces sp.
GCCGCCTCCTCCAGGCCGCCCGCTGTGGTGTCCACGGCCGCGCTGAGGTCAGTCCAGGCCGACCGACTTCAGCCAGGCCTTCGCGACGTCGAGCGGGTCCTTGTTGTCGAGTTGCACCTGGGTGTCGAGGTCCAGCAGGGCGGTCGTGTCCAGCTTGGCCGAGACCGCGTTGAGGGCGTCCACGCCCTTCTGCGGCAGCCCCGACTTGTGGACCAGCGGCTGCACGTTCTCGAACCCGAAGAGGTTCTTCGGGTCCTGGAGGGCCACGAACTTCTCCTTCGAGATCGTCGGGTCCGTGGTGAAGACGTCCGCGACCTGCACCGTGTTCTTCTTCAGCGCGGCCTCGGTCAGCGGGCCGCCCGCGTCGAGCGCCTTGAAGGACTTGAACTGCAGGCCGTAGACCGACTTCAGGCCCACCAGGCCCTGCTGACGGGTCTGGAATTCGGGCGAGGCACCGATGACCAGGTCCTTGGCGACGCCCTTGAGGTCGGCGATGCTGGACTTGTCGGTGAGGTTGTACTTCTTCGCGGTGTCCGCGTTGAGGCTGACGGAGTCCTTGTCCTGCGCGGGCGCCGGGTCGAGGAGCGTCAGCTCGGAGTCGAGCTTGGCGTTGATGGCGGCCGTCGTGGCCGCGACCGTCTTCGGGGCGGCATTCTTGTCGAGATAGGCCAGCAGCGCGCCGTTGTACTCCGGCAGGATCGTGATGGTGCCGTTCTTCAGCAGGCCGTAAGTGGTCTCGCGGCTGCCGATGTTGGGCTTGTAGGTGACCTTGACGCCCTTGGCCTTGAGGGCCTCGCCGTAGATGTCCGCGATCAGGATGCTCTCGGCGAAGTTGTTGGAACCGACGACGACGCCGCTGCCGCTCGCCTTGTCGTTCGAGAGGGGATTGTCGGACTTGCCGTCCGAGGACCCCGAGGACGAAGAACACCCAGCGAGCAGTGCCGTCGTGGCGGCGAGCGCGACGGCGGCCGCGCCGGGGAGTCTCCTGCTGGATGTGCTGGTGTTCGCGGTAGAAGTCACGATTCCCGTTCCGGACTCAGGGGTTGGGCAAGGTATGGCACAGCAGTGCGAAGCGTGCGGATACCATACTCCACTGATCCAATCCAGGTCGTTCTCTGTCAGTCAAGAGCGTTCTGATCACTGATCCGCCTCGTCCGGTGGCCAGTTGTGAGCTTCCGGTTGTGGAGAAGAAACGGGCAGAGCCGGCGGAACCGTGCGTTCTCCGTGATGGATTCTTGACCGGGGCGGTCGGAACCAGCTCCTGAAGAGGCGCTAGTCTCTCGAAAGTTGGCGACGGGCCCCGATGCGGTCCGACAACGGTGTTCCGGGCTGCCATATACCGTTCTGCGCCGACCTCGGTCGGTTCCGTTTGCGACCCCGGTCGATCCATTACGGTCACGTGAAATCTTCGCGCGCCGTGGAGACGCCCTCGAAGGAGGCATGGTGTCCACGAACGAGGTGGACGCGCCGGCGCGGCCGGCGTCGGCGCCACCGCCCGGGGGTGGCATACGCGGCTTCGCCGACCGCTGGCCGTTCAGGCGCAAGCTCAACGTCCTCGTCGGCGTACCGCTCGCCGTGGCCGCCGTGCTGCTCGCCTACCTCATCACCGGCCTGGTCCAGGAGTCGAACAGCGCCGAGTCCGCGGCCCGGCTCGTCCGCGACAGCGTCCAGGTCGCGCGGCTCGTCGACGACGTGGAGAGCGAGCACCAGCAGGCCGTCCTGCTCTCCGTGCGGTACGAGTCCGGGGACCGCCGCGCCAAGTCCTCGCTCGCCGCCTACCGCAAGGCGCAGGCCACGGTGAACGCCCAGGTCGACAAGGTGACCCAGACCTTCGGCGACCAGCTACCCGACACCGAGGCGCAGGCGCTCAGGGAGATCGAGGGTCTGGCCGGCCTGCGCGAGACGATCGAGCAGGGGTATCTGCCCGCCGACAACATCGACCCTGCCTACACCAACGCCGCGAAGGGCCTGATCGACGGCCTCGGACTGGACCGCAACGAGGCGCTCGCGTCCGCCTTCACCGGCAATCTGCTGGACTCCCTGCTGCGGGCCGACGCCGCCCACGGCGCCTTCGAGACCGGCGTGTTCTCGGCGACGACCGGTGACACCAACGCTCTCATCGAGTTCTCGGGCGCGGTCGGCGCCTACGAGCTGTACGCCTACCAGGTCGACCGCTTCGGGCTGTTCGCCACGGAAGCCCAGGCGGACGAGCTCTCCGAAATCGAGCACAGCCCGGCGCAACGGGAGATCGCCATGGCGTACGCCGAGCTCCAGGTCGACCCCAGCGGGCTGCAGGCCGACACCCCGGCCCAGGTCCGCCGTTCGATCGCGGGCGCCCTGAGCGACTACCCCGCCTACCCGAAGCAGGCCGAGAGCCGGCTGAAGATCACCACCTCACTCATCGGCCAGATCGCCGACCGGGCCGAAGACGCCGCCGACAGTGCCCAGTGGCGGGCCGTGATCCTGCTGAGCGTCGCGTTGATCGGCTTCGCCGTCTGGATCGCCCTCTCCGTCTTGGTACGCCGCTCGGTGGTCCGCCCGGTGCAGGCCCTCACGGGCGCCGCCCGGCAGGTCGCCGAGGTGGCCGGGCGGGAGCTGGCCCGGGTGGCCGACGACGACGCCGAGGACGCCGGTCCGCCGCGGCTGCGCGAGGTGCCGGTCACCGCGCAGGACGAGATCGGTGACCTAGCCGAGGCCTTCAACCATGTGCAGACCACCGCGGCGGCGCTGCTGGAGCGCCAGGTGCTCAGCCGCCGCAACGTCGCCGAGATGTTCGGCAACGTCGGACGGCGCGTCAGCAACCTGACGGTCCGTCAGCTGGCGCTGATCGATGCCGTGGAGCGGGGCGAGACCGACCCCGCGCTGCTCGAACGCCTCTACTCCATCGACCACATCGCCGTACGACTGCGGCGCAACGCCGACAGCCTGATGCTGCTCGCCGGTATCCGGGAGACGGTCCTGGACTCAGGTCCCACCGCGCTCACCAACGTCGTACGCGCCGCACTCGGCCAGATCGAGGGCTTCCAGCGGGTGCGGCTGCTCGCCGAGACCGAGCTCATGGTGGAGCCCGACCTCATCGGCGACCTGACGCTGATGATCGCGGAACTCCTGGAGAACGCCGTCGCGTTCTCGCCCGCGGGCAGCACCGTCGAGGTGACGGTGCGCGCGGGCGGCGAGGGCGCGGTGATCGAGGTCGCCGACCACGGCCTGGGCATGGGCGCCGAGCGCATCGCCGAGGAGAACGCCCGGCTGATCCGCCGCGAGCGACTGGACCTCGTGCCGACGAAGGTGCTCGGTCTGTTCGTGGTCGGCACGCTGGCGCGCCGCTGGGACGTCGGCGTCGTGCTGTCCCGTACGCCCGGGGGTGGCGTCACGGCGACGGTCGAGATCCCGTCGTCGCTGCTGCTGACGTTGAGCCCGCTGGACGCACCGGAAGGCGCCTCGGCCTCCGCCGGCACGACGGCGGAACTCCTCCCCTCGGGCGCCACTCCGGCCGCGGAGGCGACGCCCACGACCGGACGCGGGTCTGCGGCCGCCGGGTCCGGGCCGATGCCGTCGAGGGCCGTCGCCGACGAGGACTCATCGGGAGTCGAACGGCACACCTCGGCTGTGGAGGGCTCGTCGGCCGCCGGGAGGTCCGTAGCGGCTGCGCAGGGCTCGACCGCTGCCGCGTCTCCCGACTCCACCGCGAACAGCACGACGGCCGCGGCAAGGTCTGCATCGGACACAGACAGCCCGACGCCCACCGCGGGCCCCACCCCGACCACAAGCCGCTCGTCGGCCGTCGCGGGGTCCCCCTCCGCCGCGGACGATTCCCTCGTCACCGGACGGCCCGCCGCCCACCCCGTGCGCAGCGCCTCCGAGGCCCGGCCCGGAGCGCTGCCCCGGCGGGTGCCCCGCCGCGACCCGGCCCCGGTCCGGGAGGCGGCCGCAGACCTCCACGACCGTGCGGACGGTGATGACCCTACGGAGCCCGAGACCCGTACGGACCTGCGCGACCGCACAGCGCGCCACGACCATGCGGGCCTGGACGACCGTACTGAAACCCACGACCGGAGGGACTCCCCCGGGCCCGCGGCGCCGGCCCCCGGTGGCGACACCCCCGGCGCCCCCCGCCCGCTGCACCGGCGCGTCAGGGGCGCGACCTTGCGGACCGGTGCCGACGCCGGCCGACCGGCGGCGCACCATGGGCACCGGCCCGCCGACGCGGACGAGGTCCGCGCCGCCTTGGAAGAGTTCGAGGCCGCGGTGGAGCGCGCGCACCGCGACAGCCGCAGCCACACCGCCCCGCACGACACGCACTACACGCACTACACGCACTACACGCAGTACACGCACGACCAGAGCCACCTCCCGGAAGGAGCGGAGCAGTGAGTACGTCGACAGGTGACACTCCGGCAGGAGCCACCACGCCGGCCGACCTCCAGGCCGCCGCAGCCGACTTCACCTGGCTGCTCAACCGTTTCGCGACCGAGACCGCGGGCGTCGTCGACGCCATCGCCGTCTCCTCCGACGGACTGCTCATCGCCGTCTCCGAACTACGCGAGCACGCCGACTCGGAGCGGCTCGCCGCCATCGTCTCCGGCATCACGAGCCTGGCCGCCGGCGCCTCCGGCAACTACGGCCTGGGCGGCCTCAACAAGGTCATCATCGACCTGGAGGGCGGCCATGTCCTGGTCTCCGCGATCGGCAGCGGCGCCGTGCTCGGCGTCGTCGCCGACAAGGAGGCCAAGCTGGGCAACATCGCCTATGAGATGACGCTGTTCGCCAACCGGGCCGGTGCCGCGCTCAGCCCCCAGCTCGTGCTGGAGCTGAAGAACAGCGTCGGCGCCGTTTCTACGGGGTGACCGGAATCCGCCCGGTCGAGGAAGGGAGTAGCGCCCATGGCGGACGGCCGCACTCCGCGCGGTGCCGGCGAGGACGGCGAGCGGGAGCCCGTTGGCCCCGCCCCCGCCGTACGGCCGTTCCTGGTCACCGCCGGCCGGGTGGCGCCCACCGCGTCCGGACGGCCGGTCCCCGTCGAGACCCAGGTGGTGGCCACCCCCGCGGGGCTCGAGGCGCTCGACCGGCTCTCGTTCGAGCAGCACGACATCGTTGCCGCATGCGGGCAGCCGCAGTCCATCGCGGAGATCGCGGCCCGGCTGCGGCTGCATCTCAACGTGGTCCGCGTCCTGGCCGAGGACCTGCGCGCCGCCGGGCAGTTGACGGTTCACGTGCCGCACGCCGACGTCACGCACGACGCGTCCGTCCTGCGAAGGGTTATCGATGGCCTCCGGGCCATCCCCGACTCCCGGGGGGTACTCCGTGACACCGACTGAACCGATCACCGTCCCCCAAGCTCTCGGCTCCGCTCGAGCAGGGGGCACCCCCATCGCGGGATCGCAGACCGCCCTACGACCACCGCTGCCGGTCAAGATGGTGATCGCGGGCGGCTTCGGGGTGGGCAAGACCACCGCCGTCGGCTCGATCTCCGAGATCGAGCCGCTGACCACCGAAGCCGCCATCACCGAGGTCGCGGCGGGTGTGGACGACCTCACGCACACCCCGCGCAAGACCACGACCACGGTCGCGATGGACTTCGGGTGCATCACCATCGACCCGACCCTGAAGCTGTACCTGTTCGGGACGCCCGGCCAGGAGCGGTTCGGCTTCATGTGGGACGACATCGTGGAGGGCGCGGTCGGCGCGCTCGTCATCGTCGACACGCGCCGCCTCGACGACTGCTACGCGGCCGTCGACTACTTCGAGCACCGGCAGACCCCGTTCGCGGTCGCCCTCAACGCCTTCGACGGGAAGGTGGAGTACGACGTGAACGAGGTCCGCTGGGCGCTGGACGTCGCCGAGCACGTCCCGGTCGTCGTCTTCGACGCCCGGGAGCTCGGCTCGGTCCGCGACGCGCTGCTCGTCGTGCTGGAACAGGCGCTGGCCCGTTCGGAAGGATGACCCGGACACGCACGAGGGCCCGGGAGCGGTCGTCCTCCCCGGGCCCTCACGCGTGTGGTCAGGCGCTCCTGCGCACTCCCGGCGACACGGCGGCCCGCGCCACCGCCCAGAACACCGTGAGCGTCGCCAGCGCCAGTACGGCCACCAGCGTGGCCCCGCCCACGACCTGCCCGTAGTCGTGCTGGTAGAGCCCGTCCACGATGTACCGTCCGAGGCCACCGAGGCTCACGTACGCGGCGATGGTCGCCGTCGAGACGATCTGGATGGCCGCCGAGCGCAGACCGCTCAGGATCAGCGGCAGCGCGACGGGCACCTCCACCTGGAGAAGGATCCTCGGCTCGGTCATGCCCATGCCCCGTGCGGCGTCCACGGGCGACGGGTCGACGGAGCGCACGGCCTCGTAGGTGGTCACCAGGATCGGCGGGACGGCGAGCACGACCAGCGGGATCATCACGGGCATCAGGCCGAAGCCGAGCAGGATGAACATCAGCACCAGCAGGCCGAAGCTGGGCAGGGCCCGCGCGGCGGTGGCGAGCAGCGCGAGGGTGTTGCCGCCACGCCCGTAGTGGCCGGTGACCAGACCGACCGGCAGCCCGATGGCGGCGGCGATGCCGAGCGCGATCAGGGAGTACTGGACGTGCTCGCGCAGGCGGGTGGGGATGCCGTCGTAGCCGTGCCAGTGGGAGTTGTCGCTGAAGAAGGCGTTGACGAAGTGGAGTACGTTCACCGGACGGCGTCCTCCAGAGCGGGCACGGCCGGCTCGGGCCGGGCCTGGGCGGCCTTCGTTTTCCGGCGGCTCGTGCCGCGCGGCATCCACGGGGTCAGCAGGAGGCGTACGAGGACCAGCACGGCGTCGGCGAGGACCGCCAGGGCCGCCGTGGTGAGGACCGAGTTCCACGCGAGCTCGGGCCGGTGGTAGATGTTCGCGTCGTTGAGCAGGTTCCCCAACGCGCCCTGATTCCCGATCAGCATGCCTACGCTGACAAGGGAGATGCTCGACACGGTCGCCACCCTCAGCCCGGCGAGGATGGCGGGCACGGCGATCGGCAACTGCACCTGGAGATAACGGCGTACGGGGCCGAAGCCCATGGCGGTGGCGGCGGCCAGCGTCTCCCGCGGGACCGAGCGGACGCCGTCCACGATCGCCGGGACGAGCACCACCAGGCTGTACACGGCCAGCGGGATCATCACGGTGGTCTCGGTCTGGCCGGTGTAGTCGATGAGGACGACGAAGAACGCCAGCGACGGGATGGCGTACAGCACGGTCGTCACACCCAGCACGGGCGCGTACAGCCAGCGGAACCGTACACACAACTGCGCGATCGGCAGGGACACGATCAGGCCGGCCAGGACCGGCAGCAGGGCCTCCCGCAGGTGCAGCCCGATCAGGCCGAACCAGTCGTGCTGGAGGTCGCTCGGTATGTCGAAGAACCTGTTCATCCGGCGGCCTGCGCGTGCGGAAGTCCCGCGGCGTGGGCACTGCGGATCGCCTCGCCGATCGTCTGCTGAGAGACGACACCGAGCACCCGTCCGGTGCCGTCCACGGCGACGGCCCAGCCGGTGGGTGAGAGCACGGCGCCGTCGAGCGCGGCGCGCAGCGAGTCCTTGCCGTACTCGAACGGCCGCCCGTACGGCAGCAGTCGCTCCGGCGCGATGTCCCCGGCGGCCAGGTCCTCGGGCTCGCTCCAGCCGAGCGGTTCGCCGTCGAGGCCGGTGACGAGCAGGTACGGCACGTCGGGCGTGACGCGGGCGGCGATCTGCTCGGCGGAGGAGTCGACGGCGACGATCGGGGTCTTCTTCAGATCGAGCGCCTCGGAGGAGAAGAACGACAGCCGCCGGATACCGCGGTCCGTCCCCAGGAAGTCCTCCACGAACGCGTCGGCCGGGGACGACAGCAATTCGGCGGGCGGCGCGAACTGGGCGAGCTTTCCGCCGGTCCGCATCACGGCGACCATCGTGCCGAGCCGGATCGCCTCGTCGATGTCGTGCGTGACGAAGACGATGGTCTTACCCAACTCGTCCTGGATCCTCAGGAGTTCATCCTGAAGCCCCTTGCGTACGATCGGGTCGACGGCGGAGAACGGCTCGTCCATCAGCAGCACCGGCGGGTCGGCGGCGAGCGCCCGCGCCACGCCGACGCGCTGCTGCTGTCCGCCGGAGAGCTGGTACGGGTACCGCTTGGCCAGCGACGCGTCAAGGCCGACGCGCTCCATCAACTCCCGGGCCCGCGCCCGGGCCCGGGCCTTGCTCCAGCCCAGCAGCCGGGGCACGGTCGCGATGTTGTCGATGATGGTGCGGTGCTGGAAGAGTCCGGCGTTCTGGATGACGTAACCCATGGACCGGCGCAGCGAGTTCACCGGCTGCTTGCTGATGTCGACGCCGTCGAGGGTGATGGTGCCCTCGCTCGGTTCGACCATTCGGTTGATCATGCGGAGGGTCGTCGTCTTGCCGCAGCCCGAGGGGCCGACGAAGACGGTGACAGAGCGGTCCGGTATGTCCAACGACAGCCGGTCGACCGCCACCGTGCCGTCCGGGTACCGCTTGGTGACTGAATCTATCCGTATCAAAGCGCCGAATCCCTCGGGTGTGGCAGAAGCGGCCTGATCCCGGTCGGTGTTGGACGGGCCGTTGCGGGGAGAGTGTAGACGGCGTGTGTTGCGGCTCCGTGGCGGGCGACGTCGTTGCCGGAAGCCCCCGCCACACAGCGGCTCGCCTCAGGCGCCCTTCGCTGCCTGCTGTCAGTGCAGCCCGTCCGACAGGCGGACGAAGGTGTGGCCGGTGGCGAGCAGATGAGGGACCGCGGCGGCGATGCCTCGGGCGGTGCCGCCCTCGGGGTGGTTCATATGGCAGATGACGATGGATCCGCCGTCGGCGGACGCGACGGTCGTACGAACCTGTTCGGGGGTGAAGGTGGCGCCGCCGTCACCGTTGACGGAGAAGCTGACGAAGCGTTCTCCCAGGTCGGTGACGATCCGTGCCGCGACGTCGTCGCAGTACGCGGTGCCGGACCGGAAGAAGCGCGGCGGGGCGCCCAGCAACCGGGTGAGCTTGGCCTTGTTACCGGCGATCTCGTCGTACACCTCGGCGGCACTGCGGGTGCCGGGGATGCCGTAGGCGGACCGTCCGGTGACCGACAACGGGCGGTGCCGGGTGCCGTGGTTGGCGATCTCGAACAGCGGCTCGGCGGCCAGGCGGTGGAAGACCGCCGGGTTGGCGTCGATCCAACGGGAGTTGATGAAGAGGGTCGCCGGTACCTCTCGTTCACGGAGGAAGTCGATCAGCGCCCTGTCGTAGCCGCTGCCGCCCGGGCCGCCGCAGGCATCGAAGGTCAGCGCGATCACGCGTTTCGTGGTCGGCAGCGCGTGCACCACTCCGGGCGCCTCGAAGCCCCAGGTGTGCGGCACGGCGTGCCCGTAGCGCGCCACGATCTCGGCACGGGGGACCTCGGGAGCCGCCGCGGCCGAGGGGGCGGAGGCCGGGGTGCCCGTGGCGGTCGGTCCGGGTGCGGGGGCCGGGCCGGACGCGGACGCCTTGCTACCCGTCGCGCTCTTCGGTCCCGCGCAGCCGGCGAGCACGCCTCCCGCCAGAGCAGTAAGCACCGCCCGGCGACTGGCTGTCATCCACGCCCCCACCTGGTCGAAGGTCACCGACGGTCAACCGCCGCCGGTCACGGCAACCGTATGCGGTGCCAGGCCCGCGACCGGGAAGGCCACGGTAAGGGCTCGCCAACAATCCTTCGTGGACGTCGTCGCCACCATGGGCCGACACCAGCGGCGTGTCTCACATCAGGCTGCGTGTGACATTCCGTAGGCTTACGTCACGCTCAGTCTCACTGGAGATACTCTTGCGCACACAACGGCGAACCCTCGCAGTCACCGCATCTGCCTTTGCCATTGCCGTGATGCTGAGTGGGTGTCAAAAGGATTACGCGGCTTCGCTGACAGCAGGCGGCTCCGCCACGCCGACGGGCTCCGCCGCGCCCTCCAGGAGCGAGAGCCCGAAAGGCACGATCGCTCAGCCCCAGGAGAGCGGCACCGCGGCGACGCAGGCCAAGAAGCGTGTACTGGTGAACGCTCCCGTCGTGGCCGGCATGGCGGACGAGGGCATCGAGCCTTCCGAATTCCCCCTCAAGCAAAAAGACCTGAAGCCTGGCGAGAACCTCGTCAAAAACAGTTGGATGTACACGCCGAAGTCCAGAATCAACTTCGTCGGCGTCGGCGGTGTCACCGGTGATCCGGCGAAGACGAGCGAAGGCATTGTCGGGAAGATGGTCGCTTGGGCCCCCGTAAAGACTCCGCGCAACTGGACTCGTGTGGAGGCCGGGCCGCTGGGCGGTACAGTCAAGTGCGCCGACACAACCCGGCTTCCGGACGTCAAAGAGACCATCTGCTCGTGGTTCGATGACTACACGGTAGGAGTCGCGCAAATCCCGACCACGGTCGAGGAGAGTGCGGCAAAGTTCAAGGCCATGCGTGCCGACCTGGAGAAGTGAGCCCTGAGGACGAGCCGGCCGAACAACTGACTACCGGCGTCTCACTTCTCGTCGGGCGTCAGCCGCGGTCCGAGCCGCCTGCTTGCGCGTTTCCCACTCCGCATCGGAGACCTCGGGGTGGGCTTCGCGTAGCACCCGCTTCACCTCAGACCAGCTGCTGTAACCGATCATCGGACATCGCCGTCCTCTCCTGTGCGTCGCACGTCGGCCAGGTATTCGTCATAGCGGGCCTCGGCAAGCGGGATCGCCTCGGTGTATTACTGGCTCCACCTGCCTGCCTTGTCTCCCGCCACGAGAAGAATCGCCTCGCGCTCGGGATCGATCACGAACAGGATGCGTACCTCCCGTACGGCCCGCGCTCGCCGGACGCAGCTCCTTGAGGTTGTGGATGCGGCTGGCGTGAATACGGTCCACGAGTGGCCGCCCGAGCGTCGGGCCACACTCGGCCAGCGTGTCGATTGCCGCTTCAAACCAGACCGGCACTATCCGGTTCCTCATCCGCAAGCTTCAGCAGCCACAGCTCCACCGCTGGATGGAGATTGATCTCCCAGTTCATACTCCGCATCTCGGCGTACGACGCCGAACTCGAAAGGGAATTTTTATACCGCCGGCTCAACAGGAGAATACAAACCCCGCCTGTTGACCGCCCCGGTCAGCTCTCGTCAGGGATCAAGCGCAAGGATATCGAGTTGATGCAGTACCGCTGATCCGTCGGATGGCCGACCGCCCCCTGCCCGGCGAGAGCGAGGCGGGAGGTCCCGGTGATCGCGGAGGCGACCTCGGCGCGGCGCAGGACCCAGGCGAGCGCCAGGGTGGCCATACTCATGTCCCGGAAGGCATCTGCGAGGAAGCCCGCCCAGGCATTGGAGTGGGACCGAGGCGGGATGTCGGCCAGGCACAGAACCCTTGATGGCGGGAAGGCGCGGTCTGCGCGGTGTCTACACTCGATTGAGACCGTATGGATGCTTGAGAGGGAGCCGGTATGCCGCGGAACCGCCAACAGATTCCCCGCGAGGAACGGACGGGGGATCTGCTAGCCGCGGCTACAGAGCTTTTTCTCGCCAAAGGCTACGCGGGAACCACGATGGCTGACATCAGCGCTGCCGCGGGCGTGGCCAGGGGCAACGTCTACTGGTACTTCAACTCGAAGGACGACATCTTCGCTGCGGTGATGGACCGGATGCTCAGTCGTGAGATTCGGACCCTCGGTGAGGAACTGGCGGGTGCGGATCCATTGAGCCGATTGGTGCGCGGGTTGTCCGACATGCGCCCGTACAGGCCACTGCACCAGGCCATGCACGACCGGCTCCCGCATTCCGAGGCGGTTCGTACCGCCCACAGCACCTTCCTGGCTTGGATCGTCAGGATGGTCGACGAGGTCATGGCCGAGCGCGGCATGGACGGCGACCCGGGTACCGATGCCGCGCTCGTCCGCGACGTCGCGGTTGCTGTGTTCGAAGGTGCGAACGTGCCGAACGACTGGAACAGACCGGCCCCCGAGATGATCCGGTTCCTGATGGAGTCCGTCCTGGCCGGGCGCCGGCCGATCAAGGGGCATGACCGCTGAGCGCGTCAGATCAGAGTTGGTCGGCGGCCCTCGCCGACACGGCCTGCGCCACCGTGATCGCACACGCGCCCGGAGCATCGATCTCTGACCCGCGCAATCGGTCGGACGGCGAGGGGGCCGGGCCCGCTCGCCCCGCCGCCCAGCGTGCCCATCGGGACGGACCCGTACCGGCGGCCGATCGTAGGGGGCATTCGGTGAGGCGCAGCCGTCAGGGGGACGCACGCTGCTGCGACGAGTTGAGCCCGCTCGAGATCCGTCATGGTTCGACCATGGAATCGGACCGTCACGCCAGCTGGGACAGTGCCTGCAGTTCCGACTTTGTGGTCCCGTGTGCGACGAGATAAGCGGGGATGGATCCATGGTGGCTGCGGATCCAGATCAGGGCCCGACGGAGATGGACGGCGGCGACCGGTCGGGCGTTGTGAGACAACGCGGTCGACAGTGCCGGACCGGTCAGGCCCAACTCAAGGTTCGAGCGCAGGAAGTCCGTGGTCACCTCGGCCTCGGACGCCCCCAGCACAGTCTGGAGGACAGCGACCACGACCCCGGTACGGTCCTTCCCCGAGGCGCAGTGAACCAGCACCGGCGAACCGTCTGCGGCGAGGAGCCGACGGATGACCGCGACCACGGATCGCCCCGCCCGCTCGGCCATGGACGGGTAGAGCTCCATCTGGCCGTCCGGCCATATCTGCTCGGCAAACACCGGAACGTGTAGGTGTTCGAGGCCGAGATCGTGCAGCACGTCCGGCCTGTCCGCGACCTCCGGGGCACTGCGCAGGTCCACGACGGTACGCAACCCCAGGCGCTGCAAGGACTGCGCGCCTGCCGCTGACAACTCGTGCAGCGATCCGGACCGGTAGAGCACGCCCCGGCGCAGGGACCCGAAACCACCCGCATCCCGGAAGTTCTTCACACCGAAAACGCCAACTGGCATAGCACCGTTCCCATCTCATTGACTATCAGTTCTGGGCCTCGCGCGAACATGCCCTTGCACTCGACGCCCGGAGCCCGCCGGACGCTGCCGCGGCCACCGTCACAGGCCACCAGGCACACGCGGCCACCGTATTGGAAGCGGCTCTCTCCCGGTCAGGCACCCGGCGAGGGCATCGTCGACGCCGAGGTGCTCCATGGCGCGAGGAGAGCCCCACAGTCCCTGCCCCGACGATCAGGACACGCCGAAATCTGGCTCTCTCGGTCTGGTCAGACATAGGGGGACCTGCCCTTCCGCCTACGACTGTACCCAAACTCTTGAACCTAAGTCAGAGTCGTGTGATCGAGCATCACCCAAAGAGTCGCAGGAAACCAGGCTATCGCCGACGCCAACTCCGCAGTGCTACTCTCGACTCACGTTCAAGAGAAAGGAGGGCGTCGTGGCGACTCTGGATGATCGAGGCGATACCGAGAGTCAATGTCGGGCGCTGGTTGTCGGCTACCACCGCGAGATCGACAGCGGCCGCGCCACCGCCGGGATAAGCGCGTTCGCTGACGATGCCGAGTTCGAGGCACATGGCCGAATCATCCGCGGGCGGGATGAGATCCTCGGCTTCCTCACCGCCCGAGAGGCCGACATCGGACGTCAGACCGTCCACGTGATCGCCAACGAGGTCTTGACCGGCCAGGACGGCGGAAGCGACGACAAGCGGGTCGAGTTGCAGGCGATGATTCTGCTGCACGTCCGGCAGCCCGACGGGGCCTACCTCTTGGACCGCGTCCTCAGTACGGTCCACCAGTTCCGTTACGCCGACGGGGAGTGGCTGATCACACGCCGTACCTCGAGACCGTTGCACCCCACCGCTTGACGGGCGAGGAGGCCCTCAACGATGACAATCACCCAGAGCGCGACCGCCTCAGCGGCCATCGAGACCAAAGCCGTCGCGCTGCACATCTCCGAGCTGGTTCTCAAGACCGGGCGCTATGACGAAATGGCTGCCTTCTACACGCACGTACTGGGACACGGCCCGTTCTACGAGCGGACCCCCGACCCCGACGCCCCGGCGCGTCCCGCTGGGATGCCCGAGCGAGCGGTCGATGTTGGACTCGGCCTCTTCCATATTCACGAAGGCCCACACAGCCAGGTCCTGGCCCTGTTTTACGTCGACAGCCTGATCGGGACCGACGCCTCCGGGCCGGGCCTGCATCACTTCCGGTTCGATGTCGCCTCGCTGGGCGAACTCGTCGGCCAGCACGAGCACTTGGCGTCGATGGGTGCGCGCCCGCACCGTGCGGCCAACCATGGCCAGGCCACGAGCTTCTACTACCGCGACCCGGACGGGAACATGGTTGAGTTCTCCTGCCCCAACTTCGCCACCAAGGAGGAGGAGGTGGCCTTCATGTCCGGACCGGTGTTCGCGGCAAACCCCTCCGGTCTGGAGCTGGACCCCGATCGCTTCGCCGCTCGCTATCGTGCCGGTGACCCCGAGAGCGAGCTGCTGCGCCTCGACAACGAGGCGGTGGCCCTGTGACCAGGCTCGTCACTACGACAAAAGGGATCGGCAGACTCGAGGACGACGGTGAAACCGTCGCCTTCCTCGACCTCGACGCGGCGGACCTCGGTACCGCCCTTCAGGCTGGCCTCGGCATCGCGTCCATCGCCACTGCCGCCGTGCGCGAACGTGTGCCGACGGCGCAGGTACATCTGGTCGCTCCCGTTCCTCGACCCTCGAAGATCTGGGCGGTGGGTTTCGCCTATGCCGATCACCGCACCGAGGTGGGTTACGCCGGTGTGGCGGAGGATCCGGTCATCTTCCTCAAGGCTCCGTCCTCTGTGATCGGCACAGGAGGGCAGATCCGCTTCCCGAAGGCGGCTCCGGACGAGGTGGACTACGAAGGTGAGCTCGGTGTCGTCATCGGCAGGCGGGCCACCGACGTGTCGGAGGCTGACGCGTACTCGTTTGTGGCCGGCTTCACCATCTGCAACGACGTCAGCGCGCGCGATGTCCAGAAGGGTCGCATCCCCGGCCGAGCCGCCGACGTCACTGCAGCCAAGAGTTTCGACACCTTCACGCCCATGGGCCCTGCCCTGGCGACGCTCGACGAGTTCACCGATCCCGATGACCTGCGCCTGCGCACCTGGGTAGACGGGGAGCTCCGCCAGGACGCGCGCACCTCCCATCTGATTCACTCGGTTCCCGCGCTCGTCGTCTACCTGTCGCGGCAGACGACCCTCGAGCCAGGTGACGTCATCGCCACCGGGACTCCGGGCGGTGTCGGGCACAAACGAGGCTTGTTTCTGCGGTCGGGCGTCGAGGTGCGGATCGAGATCGAGGGTATAGGCACCCTCGTGAACACCTGCGCCTGAGAATCAGGGTCATGCTGATCGAGGCGAGAGCGCTTCGATCAGCGGATCGTTGCCCTCGGTCATGTAGCTGCGGTGCCGACGGCCGAGACGGTCGTCGGCACCGCGGGCGTCACGTTTTCGAAAGGCGTGAGAACCAGGGCGGGCGGATCGAACGTATCGGCGACCTGCCGCAGGGAGTTTTCGCCGTGCAGATAGACGCCCTTGCCGATGTCGCGGTAGGTGCCGACGGGGCGGTGGTGCCGTTGTCGTCGGCGTGGGCGTGGATGACGAGCCGACCGTGACGGATGCCTTCGTGGATCTTCTGGCCTTCGTCGGAGAGAGGGACCTGCCTCCTGGCGGGAAGCGTCCGACGTCCGGGAGGCGACGGACATGATCTGCGGATTCGGATCGTAAGAAGGTACCCCCGGTTCCCTGGACGCTGTTCAGGGAAAGTGAACACACTTAAGAGGGCCCGTGGGATGCGGGTCCGGATCACGAGGAGAGCACATGTTGCGTGTCAGAGGTCTCCTGCACTACGGACTCCAGGTGCCATCGCTGGACACCGGTGCGAGCTTCTACAACGCATTCGGGCTGGAGACGGCGGAGCGCGGCAACGCGGTGGTGATCCGCTGTGACGGCCGGGCGCAGGACCAGACGGTGCTGACGGAAGGGCCGACCAAGCGGCTGCATCACGTGGCCTTCGCGGCGGATCCGGACTCGCTGCCCGAGTGGCAGCGGCACCTGGAGGGCCTTGGCCTGAAGCTGCTGGACGCGCCGGACGAGGTGCCCGGCGGGCTGTGGTTCCGCGATCACGAGGGCAACCTGATCAACCTCCGTGACGAGGAGATCGCCCCCTGGCGCGAATTCGGTACCACGGACGCTCAGGACGCCAACGTCGGTGACCGTATCCGTCGCATCGACCAGGCCCGCTGGATGAGCGCGAGCGAGAAGCCGCGCCCCCAGCGTCTCGGGCACATGCTGATCTTCAGTTCCGATGTGGGCGCCTCCGAGGCCTTCTACACCCGCACGCTCGGGCTGCGCCTTTCGGACCGCATCGTCAACGGCGGGCCGGTTTTCATGAACTCGGGGCCCGGCGACCACCATGTCTTCGGTTTCGTCCCGGCGGCGCACCCCGGGCTGCACCACTCCAGTTGGATGGTGGCCGACGTCGACCAGATCGCCATGGGCGCGCAGAACATGGCCGTCGAGGGCTACGTGAAGGGTTGGGGACTGGGCCGCCACACCCTCGGCTCGAACCTCTTCCACTACATTCAGGACCCCTGGGGCAGCTGGATCGAGTACTCCGGTGACATGGACTGCATCACCGAGAACTGGGAGCCGCGCGACTGGGACCTCCCAGGCGCCGCGTGGGGCCCCGAGATGCCGGCCGGCTTCATCACCAATCATGAGGAGAAGCCCGCTTGACCGTCGGCGTCCGTGACCACCCGACCCCCTTCTCGCTACGCCGCCGACGCGGCTCGTTGAAGCGGAATGAGCCGTCATGCAGGGCACCGAGCGTAAGCGCGCCGCAGCGCCTGGTGATGAGCTACAGGGTGCCGCGCTAAGGGCAGTGTCTGGAGAACACGTCATCCGTAGTGGACGCCCAATCTAAAGTGTGCACACTTTGACCCGTCTGTCAGCGAGCACCCGCTTGCCTGGCTCCCCTCCATATCGCCAAGGAGTACGTACCGTGACCACACCTGTTGTCTCCATCGCCTACCACTCCGGCTACGGCCACACCGCCGTCCTCGCCGAGGCCGTCCGTGCCGGTGCCGCCGCGGCCGGTGTGGAGGTGCACCTGATCAAGGTCGACGAGATCACCGACGAGCAGTGGGCCACCCTGGATCGCTCGGACGCCATCGTGTTCGGCTCGCCCACCTACATGGGCACCGCGTCCGGCGCCTTCCACGCCTTCGCCGAGGCGACCTCGAAGTACTTCGTCAACGAGGCCTGGGCGGACAAGCTGGCCGCGGGCTTCACCAACTCCGCCTCCAAGTGCGGCGACAAGCTGCACACCCTGATGTTCTTCCAGATCCTGGCCGCGCAACTCGGCATGCACTGGGTCAACCTCGGTCTGCCGCCCGGCTGGAACAGCAGCACGGCGTCCGAGAACGACCTCAACCGCCTCGGCGTCCACGCCGGCGCCGCGGGCCAGACGAACGCCGATGCCGGCCCGGAGGCCGTCCACAAGTCCGACATCGCGACGGCGGAGCACCTGGGTCGCCGAGTGGCGGAGACGGCGAAGGTGTTCGTTCGGGGGCGGACGGCGGCTGCGGCGTGAACGCCCGTGCTTGCCTGCGCGTGCAGCCGTTCATCATCCGCAACGGGCACATTCACCGGGTCTGAGAGGTCGTTCTCCCCCGCTGATCTCCATGCCGATGCCGAGAGTGGCGGCGTGCTCGACGAGTTGCCGGCGTAACCGCCCTCGGCATCGACATCGAAATCGCCGCCCGCACCCCCGGGGGCGAGGTAATTCACAGACGTCAGATCATCCGGCACGGATCCGACGTCGGACACACGTCCGGGGCCACAATCAGACAGAGACAGCCCCGCTTGACCCGCGGATCGCTTGGGTATCCCTTATTCCTCCTCGGGGACCAACCGCATAGAGATCGAGTTGATGCAATACCTGGTTTCCGGGACGGACGGGCGACGGACGGGCTGATGCGCGGACCGGCGCGGAAGATACCGTCGGCCGCCGGCCTCGCTCAGGCCCCCGGTACCTCCGGTGTCTCCGGCGGCTCGGTGGGCGTCGGCCCGGGCGGGCGGAAGAGGACGGCCCGGGCCACGGGCGGGGCGAACAGGGCGGTGACGGGGGCGGAGAGGGTCAGTACGGAGCGGAAGGCCGACCCCACGACGGGATCGCCGGGGTAGCGTTCCTGGACGCGCCGCAGGTACCAGTGGGCGACGCGGTCCGCGGGCCCGGCGGCGACCGCGGTGCCGACCGCGCCCGGCATCTTGCGGTCCGCCCCCGCGGAGATGTCCCACGCCTGCCGGGACGCCGCGAAAAGTGCCCGCTGCACGCGCCGCGTCGTGGGGGTCCGGCGCGGATCGGCCAGTGCGTCGCGCAGGGCGACCGCGCTCATCGCCGCGACGGCCATGCCCTGCCCATAGATCGGGTTGAAGGTGCACAGAGCGTCGCCGGTGGCGAGGAATCCGGCCGGGCGGCAGCCGGGCAGGTCGTAGCGGCGGCGGATATTCGCGGTCCGCCGGTAACCGAACGCCGGCGAGAGCGGTTCGGCCTCGTCCAGCCACCGGTGCAGGGGCGGATGCGGCAGCCTCTTGGTGTACGTCACGAACTCGCCGTCGTCCGTGGGTGGTTCGTCGCCGCGCAGCCCCGAGACGATGACCAGATGGGTGCCGTCCTCCAGCGGCAGCGCACCACCGCCGTGGACCTGGGCGAGACTGGGGTAGACGTAGTAGCCGACGGTGTCGCCGTCGAGGACGCCGCTCCTGCCCCGATAGACGCGGGAGGCATACGCGAGCCCCGTGTCGATGGTCTGCTCGTGCGGGGCCTCGGCCCCGATCGCCGTAAGCCACTGCGGGGCCTTCGTGCCGCTCCCGGAGGCGTCGACGACCAGGTCGGCCTCCAGGGCCCGCTGCTCCCCGCGGGCGTCGCCAAAGCGGTCTTTCAGCAGCACGCCCCGTACGCGCGAGACGTCACCGAGGAGCCCGACGACATCGGTCCCCTCCACCACGCTGATCACCGGGTTGGCGAGGACGCGCCGCCGCACCAGTTCCTCCAGCTGCGCGCGGGAACCGGTGTAGATGTGCGTCGTCGCGGGCAGCCGCCGAAACCAGTGCCCGTTCTGCCACTGCACCATGTCCGACGGCATGCCCACGCGCGGCGCCCCCGCCGCCCGCAGCTCCGCCAGAAAGCCCGGCAGCAACGACTCCAGCGCCACCTGCCCGCCCTCCAGCAGGACATGCGGATGCCGGCCCTGCGACACGCCGGGCCGCGGCTTCGTGCCGTCCGGGAACCGGTCGCGCTCGACGACGGTCACCCGGTCGACGTGCCCGGCGAGGACGTTCGCCGCGAGCAGCCCCGCGAGGCTCCCGCCCACGACGACCGCATGCCGCCCACCACGGCCGCCACCCACGCCCCAACGGCCCTTTTCTCCGGCAGAGTTCACCGATTCCCTCCCCCTGGTCGCCACGTCGTGAGAAGGCACCAGTATCCCCCTCCGCAGGGCGGGTTACCGCGTTCCCGCCCTTCTGCACGTCCGAATACGCCCGCCCCGGATCACTCCCCGGCTCCTCCGTCACGGTCCGTTGCAGCAGGAGAGTGTCGATCCAGCAGCCGTGCTTGTGGCCGACCTGCGTGAGACGACCGACGTCGATGAAGCCGAAGCGCCGGTGCAGCCCGACGGAGACGGCACTGTCGGTGTCGACGACGACCGCGATCATCTGCCGCATGGCTCTGCTCGCCAAGCGTCCCGAGCAACGGCCTGACAACGCACGCGTGGTCTTCCACACGATCGCGTAGGCGGAACGGGTTCTCAATGGAATCCCACGAACCTGGTGGTCGAGCGGTACCCGTTCGACGACGTCGCCGAATACATGACGTCGCCGAATACATCCGGGACACCGCCCGCCACGACATAGTACGTGTGCTGCGCGACCCCTCTCTACCTGCGTTTTCGCAGGTCATCGGCGGGTTCGTGCTCCGCTGGCGTCCGTGGCTGTGCCCTGGCGTCCGCGCTTGTTGCCGTCAGTGCTGCCGTCAGAGGTGTAGACCACCGGTCGGCCTATGGCAGGAGTGTCAGCGCGGGGACGTGGGCGGGCTTGACGACGCTGAAGTGCCGCCGGTCGAGGGTGGCTACCTGGTCCACGCCGAAGCGCTCGGCCACCGCGATGACCGAGGCGTCGACCCCGCCGAGCGGGAAGTCGGCGTACTGGAGGACCAGCTCACCCATGCGTGTCAGATCGGTGGGAGTGAGGTGGATCAGCTCGAATGTTCCCCGTGCGACCTCGGCGAGGAACGCCGCTTCGACCTGGGGCCAGCGCTCCAGCAGCCAGCAGACCTCGGTCATGACCGGGCTGGGCAGCAGCCAGCGGCCGGTAAGCGACGTCAGCAGGGATGCGCACTCTGAGTGACGCCGGTCAGCCGCGTTGAGCGCCGCAGCCAGGGGTCCGGTGTCCAGGACCGTGGCGATCACGCCGAGTCGCCGAAGCGCTCGCGCATCCGCTCGCGGATGTAGTCGTCGTGCCGTTCAGCCAGATCCT